>JAHEMV010000287.1 GCA_024643455.1 Cytophagales bacterium | reverse complement strand
TAACTTTGTAATGCAAAGTACTTTTAAGATGAAGCAAACAAAAGATTATCTGGAAGACATCAGTGAAATTCGTCACATCATGGAGCGATCTTCAAATTTCATTTCTCTCAGCGGACTTTCTGGTGTGATGGCTGGAATATACGCTCTTATTGGATCATTTCTCGCCTATAGAATAGTATATGTCGAAAAATCTTTATTAGGGATTCGGGAGGTTTATATCAACGAACAAGCAACTATTATAAAATTATCAGTGGTAGCAGCTTTGGTTCTTGTGCTGACCTTAGTGACTGGAATCTACCTCACCACTAAAAAAAGCAAAAGTAGTCCATTTGATTTTTCTGATGCTGGGTTAAGAAATTTATTGATCAACGTAGCTATTCCTTTGCTGACTGGAGGCTTATTCATTTTGATTCTTGTTAGCAGGGGATTTTACAGTATTGTGGCCCCATCCTTCTTGATCTTTTATGGCCTTGCCTTGGTCAATGGCAGTAAATTTACATTACACGATATACGTTTTCTTGGCTTTATTGAAATCGGTCTTGGATTGATTTGTGCTCTATTTCCTGGATACGGATTGATCTTTTGGGCAACCGGATTTGGTGTGATGCACATTTTATACGGTTCAATCATGTATTACAAATACGAAAAGTGAAAGGGCTGATATCCGATTTAAATAAGGCTTTTGATAATAAAGTGCGACTTGGCATTATGGCTGTGCTGTTGACAAAAAACAAATCTGATTTTAATGAATTAAAAACTACCCTTGAAGTAACGGACGGTAATCTGGCGAGTCATTTAAAAGCCTTGGAAAAGGAACAATATATTGAAGTTGTAAAACGATTTGTCGGTAGAAAACCCAATACTCAATACCTGGTCACCAAATTGGGGAAAACGGAATTTCAAAAACATCTTAATGCGTTGGAAACTTTAATATCATCAAACAATAAATAATTTTTTTTTACTATTATACTTTGAAATACAAAGTTCTTTTAATTAAAATAATCATGGAAGCGAATCAAAACAAAAACATTTTAGACCGAATCAATGAAAGTATCAGTCAATCCGTCACTTTCAAACTTATTTCAATCGGAATTCTCATCCTACTATTGTTGATCCCCAAATCAATGATCAACGATTTGATTTTGGAACGTGAGCAAAGAATGCACGAGACCGTAAGCGAGATCACAAACATGTGGTCTGGAAGTCAAACAGTAGCTGGGCCGGTTCTTACGGTTCCGTATAAAATTTACTACGAGTCGGAAGATAAAAAGTCTCTTACAGAGGCGATACGGGAGGCAACATTTCTTCCGGATGAATTAGATATCCGGAGCACTGTTGTTCCGGAAGAACGTTATCGGGGTATTTTTAAAGTGATTGTGTATAAAACACAACTCCGTTTAACAGGTAAATTTTCTAAGCCTGATTTTACTGCATGGGGGATAGAAGATAAAGATATTATGTGGCACAAAGCCGTATTGAATATCGGGATCAGTGACCTGAGAGGCATAGAACAACAAGTTGAATTGAGCTTTCAAAATAGCAAACTTCCTTTTCAGCCGGGAACTATTCAAACAAGGTTGTTCGATTCCGGTATTCACTTAACCCTATTTGACGATTCGGAATCTTTTTATGCCAATCAATTCAATATCGAGATACCTCTGAAAGGAAGTGAAGAATTGTACTTTCTTCCTCTTGGGAAAAATACGGAAGTAACCATGACTTCCTCATGGGCAGATCCCGGTTTTGTGGGAGCTTTTCCTACTAAGGACAGTGAAATCAGCAAAGACGGATTTACTGCGACATGGAAGGTTTTGCATTTTAACAGAAACTATCCGCAAAGCTGGATTGATTCGAAATATTATATAGATGATTCCGAATTAGGGGATAATCCGTTTGCTGTCACCGCTAATGAGCAATACGCACAAAAAGGTCGCGGAACCAATATCGCTAATTCAAGATTCGGAGTGAAGCTGATCGTCGCGGCCGATCATTATCAAAAATCCATGCGTACATCCAAGTATTCCATTCTGATTATATCACTTTCATTTCTGATATTTTTTCTGATCGAAGTAACCCAAAAATATCGTATTCATGCTTTTCAGTATATTTTGATTGGTTTGACTTTATTGGTTTTTTATACACTTTTGCTCTCCATATCGGAACACCTCGGTTTTAATCCGGCTTATTGGATTTCATGCCTTTCCGTTACGGTATTGATCTCTCTTTATTCCAAATCTGTATTGGGAAACAGAAAGATGGCTGTTTGGTTAGCCGGATCTTTAACAGCGATTTACGGATTTATTTTTGTGATTATTCAACTGGAAACTTATGCTTTGTTGGTGGGAAGTATTGGTTTATTTTTCATTCTTGGACTTACCATGTATATCACAAGAAAAATTAAGTGGAACAAAACAGGCAATCAAAATTAACTCCTGACTCATGAAGGTAAAACTGGTTTTACCATCATTGGAGGAAGCGGGAAGTCCATTATGGCGGCCGATAAAATATGCTCTTTTCCCACCTTTGGGATTGGCCACTTTAGCAGCATATTTAAACGAAAATGATGCAATTGAATTGCAAGATCTTCATGTTGAGAAACTTAACCTGAATGATGATCCTGATTTGGTCATCATTCAGGTTTATATCACCAATTCAAAAAGAGCTTATGATATCGCTTCTCATTATAAAATGCGAGGTGCTTATATATTGCTTGGAGGCTTGCATGTAAGTGCCCTTCCTGATGAAGCGGCAAAATTTGCCGACACCATTTTTATTGGTCCTGGTGAACAATCTTTCCCGCAATTCCTGTTAGATTTTAAAAAGGGAAATCCACGTAAGCGATACATATCGACTTCAGGAAGAACACTTTTGGATCAGCCGCCACCCAGGCGGGACCTGATCAAAAGAGATAAATATTTGGTTCCGAATTCGATCGTAATCTCACGTGGATGCCCGCATCACTGTGACTTCTGCTATAAAGATGATTTTTTTAAGGGTGGAAGATCTTTCTATACACAAAGGATCGATGCAGTTTTAAAGGAAATAGAATCACTTCCAGGGCGACATCTGTACTTTCTGGATGACCATCTTTTTGGATATCCGAAGTTTGTTAAAGCGCTGTTTAAAGAAATGGAAGGTATGGGCAGGGTATTTCAGGGAGCAGCTACTGTGTCTTCGATTTTAGACGGGGATCTAATTCATGCGGCGTCAAAAGCAGGACTAAGAAGTCTGTTTGTGGGGTTCGAAACTCTTTCCTCAATTAATCTAAAATTCAGTAATAAAAAGCAAAACCTTAACCGGAATTATGATACAGCGATAAAACTGCTGCATGAACTTGGTTTGATGATCAATGGAAGTTTTGTTTTTGGGCTTGATGATGACGGTCCGGACGTTTTTAAAAGAACAGTAGATTGGGGTGTGAAAAATGCATTGACAACAGCCACTTATCATGTTCTTACACCATATCCGGGTACGCGTCTCTATGAACAAATGAATAAAGAGAATCGAATTATTCACAAAAATTGGGAACTTTATGATACCCGACATGCAGTTTACCAACCAAAAAAACTTACTCCAAAACAATTAGAAGAAGGATACAAATCAGCATATGCTATGTTTTATAGTTGGAGTAATATTGTCAGGGCCTCCATGATACACGAAAGTTTACATCACAAATTGAAGCATTTCTTTTATACCGGCGGTTGGAAAAAATTTGAAAATTTATGGGGAATGATAATCAATGCCGGGGGTCTAAAGTACATGCTCCCTTTGCTTGAATTATTATTAAGTGATTTAAAACATAATAATCAGGAACATAAAAAAGAAGTGACTTTTATGAATATCCATGAATTTAACAAAAGCGAAATGCTTGATAATATAAAGTCAGTTTAAAAAAACTATTCCTCTACTAATGAATTTTGTTCCTCCATTATTTTTTCTGCCTTTCTCTTTTTTCTCATCTCATGCTTTTCTCTCTCTGCTCTTTCGATCATTTCTGGAGTGGTTTTCCATCGTTCGTGCATCCAGGTCCATTGAGTGGGATAATTTTTGATTTGCCCTTCAATTTCCTTTTGATACATTTCAGTATTTAATTGCAATTCTTCTTTGCGATCACCTGTTCGGATGGTTTCAAAACGCTCACTGCAAAGTAATTTATATCGATTACCTTTTGTTCTGACATAAGAAGTAGCAAAAACAGCTGCGTCGGAATCTAACGCGAGCATGGCAGCGCCAATTGGCGTATAAGCAGGTCGGCCATAAAACTCAGTAAATACACCTTTTACACTTGTATCCTGATCGATAAGCATCCCCAAACTATTATTTTGCTTTAGAAATTGCAGGATTGTTTTATAAGAACTTCCTCTCGGCAACACTTTAAATCCATCGAATTCGCGATTTTTTAAAACCAATTTATTGAGGCGATCATTTTTCATTGGCTTTCCAACCGCTCCTCCTTTTACACCCAGGACAGTCCAGGCCTTTGGCAATGCTTCCCAACAACCCAGATGTTGAATAATCATAATTACCCCTTTCCCATCTTCGAGCGCTTTAAAAACGTGCTCAGTCCCCTCAACTTCTACATTTCTAAAATAATCTTCTTTTGTATTGGCACTAAGTTTTATGGCCAATTCAGCAGCACCGCGTCCCAAATTATAAAAAACTTCTTTCGCCATTTTATAAATCTCGTGCTTGTTTTTCTCGTGACCATAGGCAATAGTCAGATTTTTGATGGTTTTAATTCGCTCTTTTTTTACAATATAAAAACTTAGCAACCCCAGACGACCACAAAAAAAACTTGTCCATTTCCAGGGAAATAATTTTACAAAAAAAATAATACTTTGAATAAAACCTATAATTGCAGCATACTTCAACGACCTCCTAATCCCCATCTCCTCTTCATTAATTGATTCATATAGTGCACAAAGGTAAATCTAAATTGTCAAAGTAGAGGAGTTATGTAGTTTTATATTGCGTTTTCAATGAATAATAAAGGTTTTGTAGGAAATCAGAGTTCATCCTTGATTAAAAATTGGTTCAATTAAATCAATCGCTCTCAGGATTCCAATAGGTTATTAATTCTCATTATTCATTCGAACTTCTTTCCTGAGTTGTCTTTGCTTTAATTTTTCCAGTTCGGCTGCTTCGACCATTTCCGGAGTGGTTTTCCAGCGTTCGTGCATCCACGTCCATTGTGTTGGATAATTTTTGATTTGCTTTTCAACTGCTTTTTGAAACTGTTCCGAATTTAATTGTAATTCTTCCTTTCGGTCTCCTGTCCGAATAACTTCCATAGGCTCGTCAAAAATGAATTTGAAATTGTGCCCTTCCGTCCTTACATAAGATGCTACAAATACGGACGCATCTGAATCCAAAGCCAACATTGCAGTCCCGATTGAAGTATATGCCGGTTTGCCATAAAATTCGGTAAATACCCCTTTTACACTTGTATCCTGGTCCATAAGCATCCCAAGACTATTGTTGTCTTTTAAGTGCAATAACAAGGTTTTATAGGTAGTTCCTCTGGGAAATATTTTAAATCCGTTGGTTTCCCTGTTCTTCATTACCCAATGATTAAGCATTTCGTTTTTCAAAGGTTTGGCCACGGCTCCGGCAGGAAAACCGAGTAGTTGATACGCTTTGGAGGCCGCTTCCCAGCACCCAATATGAGGAACGATATTTAAAACTCCTTTCCCTCTTTGAAAGGCTTGTTGTGCATGCTCAAGCCCAACTACTTCGACATTTTTGAAATACTTTTCCTTATCAGTAATTCTTAGTTTGATGGCAGCTTCAGCAGCAGCCCTTCCCAGATTTTCAAAAACCTCCTTTGCCATTTGTTTAATCTCGGACTCATTTTTTTTACTGCCATACGCTATGGTCAGGTTGCTTATCGTCTTTATTCTTTCCTCCTTGATCAAATAATAGGCAAGCTTACCCATTTGGCCACAAATGTAACTTGTCCAAGCCCACGGAAATATTTTCACAATGAGAAGGATTGATTTTATCAAAATGATAATCAATAAATATTTTATGGATTTTCTGAGCTTTTTTAACATGCTCATAGACTACATATTTTTTTGTGTAAAACTAAAAATTATTTGGGAGTATAAAGTCATCGGAATTATCTTAATTTAAACCAATTGTTAATTAGAAATTGAAGATTTTATTAACTTGGAAAATTATTCTCAATAAAAAATACAATACAAACGACAAGACAGCAAACTATATAAACTTAATAACCTACATCAAGTGACTAGAAAAAAACTTATCTCGCGTTTAATTAAACGGATTGTCCCCATTGCAATCGTAACCTATTTATATTGGCCAATAACTGCAGTATACGCCTTCGCCAGTATTTATGATGTTCTTCGCCAAAAAAATAAGGACAAACAATTTATTTTTACTCAGTATTTTATGGTTAACGGTGCTTTGACATGGATGCTCAGTCCACTCAACCTGTTGATTGATATCATATGCTTACCATTTATCAATAAGCAAGTTTACAGACTGGATCAAATGCCCAGGAAACACCGAGAGGAGATTACGGATTTGATGGAGAATACCCCAAAAAAAATGATCGCTGATTATCTGAATAAAGCCAGAACTGAGGGAGAACGTACTATGCTTTTCTATAAGTGGTACGGATTCAATGTTGAAACTAACCTGGAGTGTCCGTTGTTCCATAAGGATTTCAAAAGGATATTGACTATTGGCGTATCCAATTTTAAACCAAACAGCAAAACTACGCAGCATTTTGGTTGGTTTAGAGCAGGAGTTAGGGTGCTTATCAATATTGATGAAACGGTCGGTGAAGATGCCTATATCGATGTAAACAATCATCGACACGTCTGGAAAACCGACGGACCGCTCTTTATTTTTGATGATACGGTACTACATCAATCTTTTAATCTTACTGACAAAAACAGGAATGTGCTGTTTATTGATGTAACAAGACCTTCCCTTATCCCTTTTATCATCAATGGTGTGGT
>JAHEMV010000286.1 GCA_024643455.1 Cytophagales bacterium | reverse complement strand
ACGGCAAAAATCAGCCTCGAAAAAGCAAAAGAAGCTAAAAACGATGACTATGTAAAAATGAATACGGAGTCCATTGCCGAGTGGAGTAAGAAATAATCCTAATTGAAAATTTATATAAAAAGCCGACTCAACGTCGGTTTTTTTTTGCCGTATCCCTATGGAGTATTTCGGGCTTTTTTACCAATCATGGGTTGTAAAATAAAGCCAAACAAAACGACCAAAATACAGCCAAGAGCATTGTACCACAAGAATCCCATAGTAAAAATGCCTGCCTTTTCCAGGGTATTCAAATAATGAATCAGGATGATAACAGCCTGGCTTAATAGCGCAGCATAGAAAACGGCATTGGATCCGATCTGCTTAAAGAAAAATGCCACGACAAAAATACCGAGTACGGTAGGGTAAAAAAGAGAACCGATCAGATTAACAGCCTGAATCAGATTTTCAAACAACGAAAGATAGGAGGCAAACAGGATGGCAATTATTCCCCATAACAGGGTAAATAGTTTTGACGAATGAAGATAATGTTTATCAACAGCGGTTTTGTTGATATTTCTTTTGTAAAAATCTATCGTTGTAGTCGACCCAAGCGCATTCAGCTCAGATGAGGTTGACGACATTGCCGCTGAGAAAATTACAGCAAAGAGTAACCCAACCACTCCAATGGGCAGATTGTTCATTACAAAATTCATAAAAATATAATCCTTGTCATTGGTTTCTGCGCCTGGTAATGTTTTTCCAATGAGTTCTTTTGCTTCATTCCTTACCGCATCTGATTTTAACTGGAGATCATTTACCAAATTAGAAGATTCAATTATGGAAGATTCGTTACCATCGATTACTGATTGGTTAAGGCCATTTATGGCTAGTTTTTTTTCCTGAAAAACTTGATCATAATTTTGTTGAAGTTTTTGAAATGCTTCTGCGCCTTCCGAATTGGTCATTTCCTGACGTATGGGTTCATTAAAAAAAATGGGTGGCTGGTTGTATTGATAAAAAACAAAGACCATTACACCTACAAATAATATGATGAACTGCATTGGAACTTTCAACAATCCATTCATCATCAATCCCAACCTGCTTTCTGTAAGTGATTTGCCAGATAAATAACGCTGAACCTGAGATTGATCAGTCCCAAAATAAGACATGAACAAAAACACCGCCCCAGTCATACCTGACCAAAAATTATATCGATCGCTCAGGTCAAATTCAAAATTTACCACATTTAGTTTACCCATTTTACCAGCAATGTGCATCGCATTAAAGAAACTCACATTTGTTGGGAGAGAAGTGATAACCAGTATTCCAGCCAGAATCATCCCTCCCATCATCACTGCCATCTGTTGTTTTTGAGTTTGTGTAACAGCCTTAGTCCCACCAGATACGGTGTAAATAATGACTAAAAGACCGATGACTGTTGTTGTATATCCAAGTCGCCAACCCAACAAAGTGGATAAAATAATTGCCGGAGCATAAATAGTGATTCCTGCTGCAAGGCCCCGCTGCACCAGGAAAATAAAGGCTGCAAGCAACCGAGTTTTTAAATCGAAGCGATTTTCCAGGAATTCATAGGCTGTATATACTTTAAGTTTGTAATACATCGGCAGGAAAAACACCGAAATGATAATCATCGCAATTGGAAGACCAAAATAAAACTGGATAAAACGCATACCATCAGTATAGGCCTGACCCGGAGTAGATAAAAAAGTAATAGCACTGGCCTGAGTAGCCATAATTGATAAACCAATTGTCCACCACTTAGTAGAGTCTCCACGAAGATAACTATCCATACTGTTGGTGCCTCGCGTCTTCCAAACTCCATAGGCAACAATAGAGATTAGGGTCGTAAAGAGAATAATCCAATCAATGGTACTCATGAAAAGTATTTAGTAAATAAATAAAAGAGAATGATTAATACCACAAGTTGTGCAACAACAAATAGATACAATTTTTTCCAGGAGCCTAAGATCGGAGGACGGTCTTCACTATCTTTTTTTTCAGACATTACGAATTAATGTTTTGTAAATGTGTTCGTTCATCGTGCGTTTTAATAGTCCAACTTTTATTTTGATATTCCAAAATATACAAGCTTAAATTGTCATGATTAAATTTATCCATTTCTTTCATATGCAATCCGGTAATCCAGGCAAGCATTATTTTTAGGGCCCGTCCGTGCATACATAAAAGCACCAGGTTTTCGGATTGAGATGCAATATATTCCAAAGCTTCCTCCTGTCTCTTCTTAACATCCAATGGATTTTCACCACCCTCAAGTTTAGGATCCAATTTACCAGATTTCCATGTATTGATTATTTCAATGTATTTTTTATTATCCTGCCCTTTGGCAAAAAGCCCTTCAGATTCTCCCCAGCAAATCTCATCCAAACCTGCTAATTCTTCGTGCGGAATGCCAAGATCAATGAATTGCTGTACGGTTTGTCGTGTTCGTTGGAGCGTTGACGTGTAAATTTTTTGAAAAGGGACATCTTTATAGGCCTCAAAAAATGCTGCAGCTTGTTTATACCCTTTTTTGCTCAGTTTGGAATTTACAAACCTCCCTTGTACAATACCACGATGGTTGTGCCCAGTCTGTCCGTGTCGAATTAAATATATTTTTTTAGGCTCCAATTTTCTATATATTTGGCCGTAAAGAAATGTTAAAATCATAAGTTTTGCAAACCGTTATATTCGATAAAAACATACAGGTAACTCAACTGCAAAAAATAAGTGAAAATACCATGGTCCAGCATTTGGGTATTGAGTTTTTGTCAGTTCATGAAAATATTATATCTGCAAAAATGCCAGTTGACCATCGCACAATCCAACCGATGGGATTGTTACATGGTGGCGCATCGCTAGTTCTGGCTGAAACTCTGGGTAGTGTAGCTTCAACCCTTCTGATCGATTTAAACACACATTATTGTGTTGGACTTGAAATCAATGCCAATCATCTAAAATCTGTTCGAAATGGTTACGTAACCGGGATGGCAACGCCGATTCATCTAGGTAAAAAAACACATGTTTGGGATATCAGGATACATAATGAAAAGGATGAATTGGTTTGTATAAGCAGATTGACTGTCGCCATTATTCAAAAAAATTAAATACATCAAAAGATCAACACTTTTTAATAGATAGGGTTATGGTATATGATATATTATTTCAACAAAAAGCAAACCGTCAATTTTTATATTAAGCTTCAGTAAAAAATAGGATATGGGGAATTTGAGCGAGGGAATTCTACAAACAACAGACAAAATACTTCTTGAAAAACTTAGCCTGGAGGAAATAGTTACATTTTGTCAACATCAAGGTTTTAGTTGTGCAGCTTATCAAAGACCTGATGCCAATACAAGGGATATTATTATAGATTTTTCGCAAGGAAAGAACCTTTCACATTTGCATTTGGATGAAATGGGTAGTGGCTTCATTTTCCATCCATTTTCTTCAGAAAATCATCAAATAAAATTTATCAATTGTGATATTCATATTTCTGAAAACAAGGAAACAAGAAAACGTCAATTAGTACACTCCACTATTTCATCGGAAGCACTAAACTCATTATTTCAAAATTTTTCTGATTATCAAAAGGATTTCGAGGATTCCCAAATACAGACTAAGAATCAGGTTGAAATGGACCAGATTCAAAAATCTGGCTTTATTGAATTGGTACAAAAAACAATAGGTGAAATTCAAAAAGACAAATTTCAAAAGGCAGTAATCGCAAGGACAAAAGAAATTGAGCTGCCAAAAGCATTTAATTCTTTTGAGTTCTTTGATTCGTTATGTTCTATTTACCAAAATGCATTTGTATACATATCCTATATTCCCAATATAGGTATTTGGCTTGGCGCAACGCCAGAGAACCTAATCAACATCAATACTGAAAAACAATTTCAAACGACGGCATTAGCTGCGACACAACCCTATCTTGAACACATTCCATTAGAAGATACAACATGGTCGCAAAAGGATATAGAAGAACAAGCAATGGTGAGCAGATATATTGTCAATTGTTTTAAAAAAATCAGGCTTCGGGAATTTGAGGAAGTTGGACCTAGAACACATTTGAGTGGCAATCTTGTTCACCTTAAAACCGATTATAAAGTTGATATGGAAACGGTCGCATTTCCGCAACTCGGAACTGTTATGCTGGAACTTTTGCATCCTACCAGTGCTGTTTGTGGATTGCCAAAAGAAACATCCCTTGATTTCATTTTAGCCAATGAAGGGTTCGACCGGGAGTATTATTCTGGTTTTCTTGGCCCTGTAAATATGCAAGATGAAACCAATATTTTTGTGAATTTGAGATGCATGAAACTATTGAATACGCATGCAAAACTGTATTCGGGAGCTGGTATAATTTCTAATTCAAATCCAGAAAAAGAATGGAATGAAACTGAAATAAAAATGGATACACTGCTTAAAGCATTAAAAGAATTGTACTAAATTCTTACTTGCAGTTTTTCTTCACCGCTTCCGCTGCGCCATCTATATTCATATTTGCAGCCTTTTGCAGATCCTGGCATGCCTGACTTTTTTGCTTCAAATAAAGCTTTAAAGCTCCACGGTGAAGATAGGCTTCTCCAAGTTTAGGATTGAGATTAATGGCAGAATTATAATTGTTCATCGCATCGCGGATAAGTCCTTGTTTATGATTTGCCCTTCCCAACATGTAATACGCCATAGCATTGTTGACATTGTACTCAATCACTTTTTCGCTGTAATATACTGCAGATTCATATTCTCCCTTTCTGTAAAACTCCTGACCAATGCTCAATAATGCATTTTCATTATACGAATCAAACTTGAGAACAAGATTAAAATCATCGAGTGCTTTATCGTACTGACCTAACTCCTGGTAGCATCTTCCTCGATTGTAAATGGTTTTTATATGTCTTGGATTCAATTTGAGAAAATCATTGTATGAATCTATGGCTTCAGCATATTTACCTGATTCAAAATATTGATCCCCGATTAACGTGTCCTGATTTTGACAACCAAGGAAGGAAGTCATTAAAATAAAATATAATAAATACCTGGTTTTCATCTTTTAGGGATAAAGGAATTATTCACCCTGATTTGAAAGTAATTCAAAATAAAAATTCGGTTTTAAAACGTGAAATAGCTTCAATTATTTCCTTTAAACAGAAACATTGTTTTCCCTAAGTGCATTATTCAGGGAAGTTTTGAGATCCGTACTCGCCCTTCGCTGGCCTATAATAATGGCACAATTTACATTATATTCACCTGCTGGAAATTTCTTAGTATACGAACCAGGAATGACAACAGCACGTTCCGGCACATAACCTTTGTATTCAACAGGTTTGGATCCTGTAACATCAATTATTTTACTGCTGGAAGTTAATGTGACATTGGCACCTAAAACTGCCTCTTTACCAATACGAACTCCTTCGACCAAAATACATCTTGAGCCAATAAAAGCTCCATCTTCAATAATAACCGGTGCAGCTTGTACGGGTTCCAATACGCCTCCAACACCGACACCTCCACTCAAATGAACGTTCTTGCCAATTTGCGCACAACTACCAACTGTCGCCCATGTATCTACCATTGTACCTTCATCAACATACGCACCAATATTGATATAGGATGGCATCATTACCACCCCCGATGCAATGTAAGCACCATATCGCGCTACAGCATTCGGAACTACCCGAATACCTTTTTTATCATAACCGGTCTTGAGTCGCATTTTGTCGTGGTATTCAAAAGGACCAACTTCCAGTAACTGCATTTTCTGAATCGGGAAATAAAGGATCACAGCTTTTTTTACCCATTCATTTACCTGCCACCCATCAGCAACTGGTTCGGCAACGCGAATTAAACCCTGATCAAGATCTTCAATAATGGTTTTGATGGCTATTTTTGTATCCTTATCTTTTAATAATTCACGGTTGTCCCAAGCCTTTTCTATAAATTCTTTTAGTTCCATTAAAACAATGATAGTTTTGTTTTTTTTTAATAATTGAATTTCATGACCAAAAAAGTCATAGCGATTATTTCAGTTTTAAAACCTGTTGACGATACTCGAAATTATGAGAAGGTCGCCCGATCGATAGGCAATACAAATAAATATGATATTAATATCATAGGGTTTTCACCAAAAAATATTCCCAACGCTCCGAATATTAGTTTCCATCCTTTATTCAATTTTAAGCGATTAAGTTTTAAAAGACTTATAGCATCACTCCAAATCTGGAAATTACTTATTAAATTAAAACCTGAACTGATCATAGTTACTACACCTGAATTACTGTTAGTTAGTATACTCAACAGAATATTATTTGGTAGTAAAATAATCTATGACATACAGGAAAACTACTTCCGAAATATCATTTATACCTCAGCTTTCCCAATACTGCTAAGATACCCTATAGCCCTAGCTGTTCGTGGACTTGAATATGGAGGTAGTTGGTTTATTAACCGATTTATCATGGCAGAAAAAGTATTTATGGAACAAATGAAATTTCTCTCTTCGCGAGCTGTAGTTATTGAAAATAAGGCACTTATCCCTAAAGAATTCAACATACAGGAATCAAATAAAAATGAAAATTTAGTTTTTGTTTATTCTGGAACCATTGCGCAGCATTATGGAGTATTCGATGCAATTGAATTTGTTAAACAATTAAAAACCACCATTGAAAACGTGTCATTAGTTATTATTGGTTACGCAGCGCTTGATAAAGCCTATCAAAAACTTAAAATCGTTATCGATGGATTTGACTATATTAAAATTATAGGTGGAAACGAACTAGTTCCTCATAATCAAATACTTATCGAAATGTTCAACGCGAACTTTTGCCTGTTACCCTATCAGGAAAATAAAAGCACAGCGGGACGTATCCCCACAAAACTGTATGAAAGCCTGGCTATGGAAAAACCTGTAATTATTACACCAAATCCAGCCTGGGATGCGCTAATCCTACAAAATAATGCGGGAATAATTCATGATTTCCATTCTGCACCCGATTTACTAA
>JAHEMV010000285.1 GCA_024643455.1 Cytophagales bacterium | reverse complement strand
TGGCAAGACCAAAACGCTTGCTTCGGTAAGCCCTCAGTAGTAAATATTTCACTTTGTTCAATAGCAAATGGCACGACCTGCAATAGATAAATCAGATAAACGCTCCGTTCGATTCACCTTCCGGATGAACGAAAGGGAAGAAAAATACCTGATTAAACTTATGGCCTACTCCAACCTTTCGGGAGCAGAAATCATCCGGGAGATTGTTTTTAAAAACCGTTTGCTCCAACCCAAAATTCCGGTACTGGATCAAAAGACTTACGGGGAGCTCAAAAGGATCGGCGTGAACATCAATCAGATTGCCAAAAAACTAAACTCCGGTGATAAGGTAAATAACATCGATGCCACGCTAAAGAATCTTTCCGCTCAGCTGGACCTGATCATTCAACACATTCTTCATGATCGCTAAACAATCCATCGGAAAATCGTTTACCGGAGCATTGAACTACAACCTGAAAAAAATGAACTGTTCAGATCCAAAGCAAAGGGCAAGCTTGCTGACAAGCAATTTTACCTCTATGGATAGAACACTAATCAGCAAAGAGCTGTCATTGATGAAGTCTTTAAACCCAAGGCTGACGCGAAACACCTGGCACACCAGTCTCAACTTTGCCAAAGGTGAGCAGATCTCAGACGATAGGATGAAGCAGATAGGTGAAGAATATATGAAGCGGATGGGGTTTGACAATAATCTTCATGTCATTTTCAGGCATCACGATTCCGAACATCCGCACTGCCATATCCTGGCATTGAGAAACCGATTTGACGGAACGGTAGTTTCCGACAGTCACAACTATCAGAAAAGTGAAGCGATCATCAGAGATCTGGAAAATAAATACGGGCTGATCAAAGTACAAAGCAGCAGGCAATCCCTCAGCAGGGCACCGGACAAAGAAGAGCTGGAAATGATCCTCAGAACCGGCAAGGCGTCGAGCAAACTCTTGCTTCAGGAAAAGGTCAGGGATGCGATCAAACATTCAAAGACGATGGAGCAATTCATTAATCGATTGGAACGATCCGGTGTAAATGTCCTTTTCAACCAAGCAAGTACCGGCAGGGTTTCAGGGATCACCTATCAAATACCAGGCTTCAAAATCAGAGGCCAGGCATTAGGCAATCAATTCAAATTCGGAAGTATCACTAAACAAGTAACCTATGAACAAAACAGAGACAGCCAGACGATTGGTCAGGCAAACAGCAGAACGAGATCAAAGTTTGGAAAAGCAGAACAGGCTATTCAAGCAATACGTATTTCAAAAACTGGAGTCCCATTCTCAAAAGAGTGGTACCATTTTGCAAAATCAAGAGGAATTAATGGACTCCCTGAAATCCCATTCGGATTTGTTGACCCAAGTCAAAAAAGAAATCTCAGAATTGATGAAAGAGCAACAGGCAATGAGAAAATCACAAAAGAGGCTTCAGGTAATTTGGATACTGAACTTCCTTTTCGTCACAGTGCCGCTCCTGGCATTTTGGGTGGTATTGCTGGTTTATTGGATTCTGTAGCGAATGTTGAGCAGGAGAAGCGGTTAAAGAAAAAAGATGAGCAAAAGAAGAGAGGGATCTCAAGGTAATTTAATGCAAATTCATATTCTTTTTAAGGATGGCAGAAATAGTGTTTGATTTCATTAAGAATTCTATTGAATTGACAAATAGACTTGGTACAGGAGCATCTTTATAATTCTTCACTCCTAATGCATTTATGATTTATATTGGCAATTTATCAAGATTATAACATAAAAATAATAAAATCTAAATTGTAAAGAGTAGGCAAACAATTATATTGCACCTTTTGTTTAGGATACGAATTATCTAATCGTCTGAATGTCTCACAAAAAATTTCACCGATCCACAATTATTCCTGAAATTATCAACATATCCAGGATAAGAAGTGTATTTGCTCTATGCATCTATTTGTTGGGATTTTCTGTCTATGCTCAGGATAGCATACTATTTTCAACTCCTCCAAAAGTCACCGCTCTTGTGCATTTTACACTTTCCGATGGTCTGGCAGCTAATTGCGTGGATCAGGGATTTATTGACAAAAAGGGAAGGTTGTGGTTCAATCCATGCCGCGACGCGGCAAGAGAGTTTAGATTGTCCTTTTTTCAGTTTGATGGCTCCCAGAGTTTTTTTTACGAACTGAGGCCGGATTGGCTACCTGTTGAATCGATGGCTCCGGTCTTGTATATTTTGGGAGAGACAACGGACGGTTTTCTTTATGGGGCTGATCGCGAAAATAAAATCCTTTTTTACTGGCATCCTGATACGCGCGAGCAAAACTTTTTCAGATTAAAACCTGGGGAGGTACTATTAAACATGGATGCTGATGCAAATGGGAAAATACTTGCTTTGACGATGGAGCAGGCAAATGAAACCTACCGGATCACAATTTTATTCGATGAGCAAAGAGTAGAAGCATCCATTCAACTTGACTTTACAGATGATTCTTTACCCAATACTCCCAATCAATTCGCTTATCCTTTTGAAGTGACGAATGAAGCAGCCTTTTTCTTCCATCAGCGCAAAGGCCTGGTCCGGTTCGATCGAAGCCAAGGCAAGATAGACTTTACTCCTTGGAGTGATTTTAGCGATATTTTGCCCGTTCTGACCAATTACTTGGATATTCCGGCACCTCGTGAATCTGCTTCTCAAATTCCAAAAACCAGTATGGAATGGAAAATCATCGATGTAAATAAAGAGGAACTGCTTCTTTTTCTTGGGATGCAAAATGGTTTTTTTACCCTTGATATTAACACAAATAAACTTACTCCTCATGATATCATAAATAATCGACTTATTCTGAGCGGCAAAGGAGGTGAGGGAGAAATGATTGATCGGGTGGTTCAGGGAGAGCCTGGTGGGGGGATCATGCTTCGGGTTTATTTCACAAAGGACCAGGCAGACAACCTTTTGATCACTTCAGGATATTTTGATCCCTGGACGGCTACAAAAGAAATTGAGTACTTCAAAGCAATTTTAAGAGATGAAAAAGGGGAGTGGTACGATTATTCCGAGCCAATTCAGGTATTGAATAATACAAATGAAACTTCATTTCATGTTCCTGGAGGTTACTTTAGTGGTGATTTTAGATACGTCTTGGGCTCCACCACCATCCAAGAAGGATTGGCTATTTTGGGATTGCAAGCCGATTTGGGAATCACAACCATTAAGATGTTTCCTACCTACAGTGCCAGTGCGATAAAAAACCTCGACGGCAAAACGTTGATGGTTAATTCTGATCTGCAGATTCAGCGTTTTGATCAGCAGAACGGGAAATGGTCGACAGATTTAACCCAAACGACTTCCGAGATGCGACTTCAGAACAATCGGCTGATCCCTGGGGGATACCACATACAGACGAGGGCTTTTTCTCCACTCATTATCAAGGACGAAAAGGTTTGGATGTCTGCCGCATGGTACCATCCAAAAGAAAGAACTGGTTTGCAATGGTACGATCCGAAGACAAATGAGTCTGATCATATTCCCACGGAGGTAAAATTTCAAAAGTTTATTTTCATCAATGATGAAGAAGTAGCTCTTTTTACGGATGATGGGACTTTTGAAAACTTAGGGGATATGTACCTGTTTAATATTCAGTCAAAAGAACTTCGCCCTTTTCTACATAATAACATTCCATTAAGTCTGGGGGCAATGGTGAATGACTTAATCTATGATGGTGATAGTCTGCTTTGGGTTGGCGCCCAAAATGGCCTTTGGCAAATCGATATTTCAGCTGAAAAAGTGGTGCATTTCAGCGAGTCTGAATACCTGCAGCATCAAAATGTACTATGTATTAACGAGGGCGAAAATGGTAATCTTTGGCTGGGAACCAATAAATCGGGTGTGCTGATTTTCAACCCGGATACAGGGGCGATAAAACAGGTTTCTGAAGCAGAGGGTCTCTCGAATAACACAGTGGTTGGCATTTTAGCTGATGATGATTTGAATAGATGGGTATCTACATTCGACGGGCTGACAATCCTGGATGCAAAGGGGAGGGTGTTATATGTCCTGAATGAACACGATGGATTAGCTAGTAACAGCTTCAATCATTCGTCTTTTGCCAAATTACTTGACGGGAAGCTGGCTTTTGGCAGCGCTAGCTCAGTTAGTATTTTGGATCCTAAGTATGTGCTAAGTACTTTGTCAAAAAAGAAACCCATTAAAATCTATTTTACTGGATTATCATACTATGATAAAGAAAAAAAACGGTATTTGGCATATCAAGGTTCACTTGGTTTAACCAAAATGATTCAAATTCCGGCATCCCAACGGTACTTAAATCTTGATTTTGCCCTATCTGATTATGTCAACATTCAGCAACAGACCTATCGTTACAGGATACTACCCAGCGGTTATTCAAATGAAGAGGCTTCTGTTATTCCCTGGATAAATATTGGAGCAGAATCACGGGTTACCATCAACAATTTACCAGCAGGAGAACACATCGTACAGGTTGGTGGTAGTGATATGCATGCAAATCAAGTAGTTGCCCCATTGGAATTATCCATACACGTAGGTGAAATTTTCTACCGCCAATGGTGGTTTTATCTGCTTGTTGCGATGCCTTTTGTTCTTGGCGCATGGGTCTGGATTCGGCAAATAAACTCAGAAAGAGGTCGACTTGAAGTCGAAGTAGGACGGCGAACCGCACAAATCCGGAAAGACAAAACAACGATAGAGACACAAGCGACACAATTGCAGGAACTTGATCTGGCAAAATCTCGCTTTTTTACCAATATTTCACATGAGTTTCGTACGCCTCTTACCGTGATCCTGGGTATGGTCGAACAAATAAAAGACCAGGAAAAGGTAAGTAAATTGATTAGGAGAAATGCCAATCAGTTGCTGGATTTGATCAATCAGATCCTGGATCTTAGAAAACTGGAATCAAGCAACCTGCAGGCCAAATTTATTCAGGGGGACATGGTGGCTTATCTCCACTACCTCACGGAGTCTTTTCATTCTCTCGCTGAAGCGAAAAAAGTGCAGTTGAAGTTTGAATCATCTGCCCAACACCTTGTGCTGGATTATGATCCGGAGAGAATGCTCCATATTATCTCCAATTTACTTGGCAATGCTGTAAAATTTACTCCGGCAGGTGGAGAGGTGAAAATAGAGCTTGAAAGCCAGCAAAATATTGACGTGCCAACTTATCAAATTGCTGTCTCAGATACCGGAGTGGGAATTTCTGATGAAAAGCTTGCCCACATATTCGATCGATTTTACCAGGTGGATGATGAAGGGAGCCGAACAGGAACCGGCACAGGTATAGGTTTGTCTCTGGTGAAAGAATTGGTGGGGCTGTTGAAAGGGCAAATAAATGTAGAAAGCAAACCAGGAGTAGGGACCAGCTTTAATATAATACTTCCTTTGACCAACAAGGCAGAGTTGAAGGATGATATTCCTAAAACCGTTACTTCAACTGCATTACTGCCGTTGACTTTATCAGCAGTGCAATTAGATACTAATGGGACTGAAAACACTGCGCTCCCCCGGCTGCTGATCGTAGAGGACAATGCCGATGTAATGGAGTACCTGATTACTTGCCTAAAAGAAGATTACCAACTACTCTTTGCAGCAAATGGTCAGGAAGGGATTGAAGTCGCTCAGGAAGAGGTGCCGGATATCATCATCAGCGATGTCATGATGCCAAAGGCTGACGGATTTGAGCTCTGTCATACCTTGAAAACTGATCTGCGTACCAGCCATATCCCAATTATATTGCTGACGGCCAAAGCTGATTTGGACTCTCGTATCACCGGTTTACAGCGAGGGGCTGATGCCTACCTGGCCAAGCCCTTCAATCAAAGAGAGCTGAACATGCAGCTACAAAATCTGCTTGCCCTGCGCCAGCAATTACGTGATCGTTACTCAAACACAGAGTATCTTGAGCCAACAGAAGATATAGCTGTTCAACAGGAGGACCAATTTATCATGCTTCTCAGGGAAACGATCCTCGAAAATATGACCGAAGAGCATTTCGGTGTTCCTGAGCTGTGCAAAAAAGTGGGCATGAGTCGCACCCAGTTACACAATAAAATCAAAACGCTTACCGATCGATCTGCCTCCCATTTCATTCGCCTGGTTCGTGTGGAAAGAGCCTGTGAGCTATTTCGAGACCCGGAACTCAATGTCAGCCAGGTATCTTTTGAAGTTGGTATAGACAGCCTACAATATTTTTCCGAATTATTCAGACAGGAAAAAGGGCTCTCTCCGAATAAATACAGGGAAAAATTACATTTGGAACAATAGCTTAAACATTCCGAACAATAGCTTAAGCTCCGCATATTTCCTGTTCACATCTTTGTCATGTTAATAAAAAACATACTAGTGAATTTATTTCATGATGAATTCAATCTGGTATCTAACATGCATATCAACCACCAATGAAAATGAATATTATTAAAAACATTCTGACTACATCAGCATTCGCAAAAAGCCTACTGATCCGGGAGCAACTTTTACCTTCAATATTAACAGTGATAAATGACTGTGCCGTGCTATTGCTGCAGAAAAGAAATGGTTACTTAAGGATTCCGGCTCTGGATAATTTAATCATCATGCAGCGCCACCACGCATTTTACGGAAGCACTATGTTTTTGTAACTACTTCAGTTAAAAATATCAACTTTCCAGACGCTACACCACAAAATCTAAGGATACATATTTCTTAATAATTATCTAACTATGAATAAGAAAAACAGACTATCAATGCTCACGCTTGCCTTTGTGCTCATCGCTTATATGGGCTTCGCACAATCAGAAAAACCAACGCAGGTGGTATTTAAAAATGTCAGGGTATTTGACGGTACCAGTGATAAACTTTCTGCCACTACTGAAGTGCTTGTGGAGGGCAATAAAATCAAGGAAATTTCGGCGAATGCCAGCAAAAATGCTTCAAAAGATGCCACCGTCATTGATGGAGCGAATAAAGTATTGATGCCCGGAATTATTGAAGGGCACTCTCATTTGGCGTTTTCCGGAATCACGTTTGGTGATATATTATTCC
>JAHEMV010000284.1 GCA_024643455.1 Cytophagales bacterium | reverse complement strand
CTTACAGGTCAACATTCAGGACATGCTTTTATACGGGGCAATGATGAATGGGCATCCAGAGGAGATGTTTGGGATTATGCTAAGGCAGTGAATGACCCAAACCTTGAAGGACAGCGACCTATGCCTGACAGTATCCCAACCATCGGAAACCTATTGCAGCAAGCTGGATATCAAACTGGTATCGTAGGCAAATGGGGTCTCGGAGCTCCGTTAACGGATGGAATTCCTAATAATCGTGGGTTTGATTTTTTTTATGGCTACAACTGTCAAAGACAAGCGCATAATTTATACCCAAAGCATTTATGGAAAAATAAAGAAAAAGTTTGGCTTGATAACGATTTGGTAGCACCCGGTACTAAGTTGGATAGCGGTGCAAATCCGTATGATGAAGCGAGTTATTCAAAATATTTCCAAAACGATTATGCTCCTGAACTTATGCAGAAGGAGGTTATTGGGTTTATCGACAGGAATATGAGCAAACCATTTTTTTTGTATTATGCCACTCCATTGACACATGTTCCGCTGCAGATTCCTAAACAGTTCATCGATCGCTATGTGCAGAAATTTGGAGACGAAGAACCTTACCTTGGAGATCAGGGATATTTTCCTTGTCGATATCCCAGAGCCACCTATGCAGCCATGGTTTCATATCTGGATGATCAGGTTGGTGAGATAGTCATGAAGCTAAAAGAATTAGGAATATATGAAAATACCATAATCATCTTCTCCAGTGACAACGGTCCTACTTATGTCGGTGGGGCAGATTCGCAGTTTTTTGATAGCGCCAAACCATTTCATAGCGAATATGGAAGAGGGAAAGGCTTTACCTATGAGGGGGGCATTAGGGTTCCGTTAATAGTTGGCTGGAAAGATAAAATAGCTCCCGGCTCAACGACTGACTTAATTTCAGCATTCTGGGATATTTTGCCAACCTTGGCGGAAGCAGCTGGAGCGGCTATACCAGAAAATAGTGATGGAATAAGTTTTTTACCTGAATTATTAAATAAGGGAAATCAAGAAAAACATGATTTTTTATACTGGGAATTCCCATCCTACCAGGGCCAACAAGCAATAAGAATGGGAAAATGGAAGGGAATTCGGAAAAATATATTTGATGGGAATATGGAAATTGAGCTTTATAACCTGGATGTTGATCCTGAAGAACAACTTAATGTGGCGGTTGATTTTCCTGATATAGTAAATAAAATCGAGTCATTGATGATTCGTGAACATTCAGAAGCGAAAATTGATAAGTTTAGAATGGAGCAGCTCGGTGATCGGAAAAGTGAAACAGAATAAAAATAATTGAAGACTGTTTATTAGCATTTTTTTATGGAGTTGACATTGAATGCAGTTAAATTTTAAACTAAGAAATCTGACATTAAATATATATGATTCATCGCTATGGGATTGCTCAAATTTTTTAAAAATCTGATTTTTATTTTACCCTTGGTAATTTTCACTTTTTGCCATCAAACGGATAAAAAGAGCATAAAGTCAAGTCTTCCAAACATCATATTGATCTATGCCGATGATATGGGATATGGAGATTTAGGAACTTTTGGTGCATCCCAATATCAAACTCCTAACCTTGATCGCCTCGCAGCTGAAGGAATGCGTTTTACTAATTTTGAGGTTGCTCAGGCTGTTTGCAGTGCATCCAGGGCCGCTATTATGACAGGTTGCTACTCAAATCGAGTCGGTATAAGTGGCGCATTAAATCCCCATGCCAAAATTGGATTGAATCCTGATGAAGAAACCATTGCTGAGTTGGTAAAACGAGCAGGTAACTATACCTGTGCTATTTATGGGAAATGGCATCTGGGTCATTTAAAAGAATTCTTGCCTTTGCAGCAAGGGTTTGATGAATTTGTTGGATTGCCCTATTCCAATGATATGTGGAAATGGACTTATGACATGAAGTTGGCCACACCAGAAACACATGCAAGAAAAGCCAGTTTCCCCGAATTGCCTTTAATGGCGGGAGATACTATTTTCAAAACCATTGAAAATCTGGAGGATCAGGCACAACTGACAACGATTTATACAGAAAATGCAGTTCGATTCATTCAGAAAAATAAAGATAACCCCTTTTTGTTATGCCTTCCTCATTCCATGCCGCATGTACCGTTAGCAGTTTCTGACAAGTTTGAAGGGAAAAGTGAACAAGGATTATACGGTGATGTGATTATGGAAATAGACTGGTCAGTCGGTGAAATCGTTAAAACGCTCGAACAAAATGGGCTTACCGAAAATACACTTGTTATTTTCACATCAGACAATGGGCCATGGCTCAATTTTGGAAACCATGCCGGATCTACGGGAGGTCTTCGCGAAGGGAAAGGTACTAGTTTTGAAGGTGGGCAAAGGGTTCCTTGTATCATGAAATGGCCCAAAAAAATTAATCCTGGCTCTGTTTGCAATCAAATGGCCTCAACTATTGATTTTCTTCCGTCGTTCGCGGAGATGTTAAATGTGGATTTGCCAGAAAAGAAAATTGATGGAGTAAGCATATTATCTTTAATGAAAGGAGATAAAAACGCTAAGCCCAGAGATACCTTTTATTATTATTATAATGCAAATGATCTTGAAGCAGTGAGAAAAGATCAGTGGAAACTTGTTTTTCCTCATGAACATCGTTCCTATGAGGGCGTTGTGCCAGGTAATGATGGTAAAAATGGTGATACCAGGCAGGCTAAAACTGAATTGGCTTTATATGATCTACGTCGCGATCCGGGGGAGCGCTATGATGTTTTGTCTTTATATCCAAAAATTGCTGAAGAATTGGAAAAAATTGCAAGTGAGGCCAGGGAAGATCTGGGTGACAATCTCCAAAAAATTCAGGGGAAGAATAGACGCGAACCGGGAAGAATTAAGTAACAAATTTATAATTTGAGATTTAAAAATATAGATATGAATCACCTAGTATACAAAATATATGTGCTACTGGTTGCCCTTTATTTTTTTTCATGTGATTCGTCAACCAAAGAATTGCATGAAAAGACAACACTTCCAAATATCATCATCATCTATGCTGATGATCTGGGCTATGGAGATTTGGGTGCTTATGGAGCCACAGCATTAAAGACACCAAACATAGATGTGCTTGCAAAAGGCGGAGTACGATTTACCAATGGCTATGCCTCTTCTGCGACCTGCTCACCCAGCAGATATGCTTTATTGACTGGTGAATATCCATGGAGAAACAAGAACGCTAAAATCCTTTCAGGATCAGCACCATTACTCATTGATACACTGCAAATGACTCTTCCAAAAATGTTAAAGCAAAAAGGATATTATACCGGGATTGTAGGCAAATGGCATCTTGGTTTGGGAAACGGTCATGTTGACTGGAATAAACACATAACGCCCGGGCCAAATGAAGTTGGTTTTGATTATTCATTTATAATGGCTGCTACGCAAGACAGAGTGCCAACAGTTTATATTCAAAATGGATTTGTTTCCGGACTCGATCCAAATGATCCCATTGAAGTTAATTATGACGAAAATTTCCCAGGCGAACCTACTGGAAAAGATAATCCTGAATTATTGAAATTAAAATGGCATCACGGACATGACAATAGTATAGTGAATGGGATTTCCAGAATAGGATTTATGAAAGGAGGGTCATCGGCAAAATGGGTTGATGAAAATATGGCGGATACCTTCCTGATCAAAGCAAAGAAATTTGTAATGGATCATAAAAATAAACCGTTCTTTCTTTATTATGCTTTACAACAACCGCATGTGCCCCGTACGCCAAATGCACGCTTTGTTGGGAAAACGGGTATGGGCCCAAGGGGAGATGCCATCGCTGAGGCAGACTGGTGTATTGGTGATTTTTTGAATACGCTTAAAGATGAAGGACTACTGGAAAATACATTCATTATTCTATCCAGTGATAATGGTCCGGTATTAAATGATGGATATTACGATAATGCAGTAGAGAAATTAGGAGAACATACTCCTGCTGGTTCGCTTCGCGGAGGAAAGTATAGCTTGTTTGAAGCCGGCACAAGAGTGCCTTTTATAACCTACTGGAAAGGAACAATAGAGCCCGGAATTTCAGATGCTATCGTTTCACAAATTGATTTACTCGCTTCAATCGCAGATTTGGTTGGTAGTCAAAAACAAGGGACTGACAGTCAGAATTTTCTGGATGTTTTGATGGGGAAAAGCCAGAAAGGGAGAGATGAGTTGGTGCTTGAGGCCACAACCAGGACAGCCTTAAGGAAAGGGGATTGGGTCATGATTCCACCAAATAACGGTCCAGCATTGGCCAGGGAAGTAAATATAGAATTGGGTAATGAACCTGAATACCAATTGTACAACTTAAAAGATGATATTGGGCAGCAAAACAATCTGGCTGCTTCCAATCCAGATAAGTTGAATGAAATGATTGCGCTATATACCAAGATCAAAGGATCAGCAAATACAGAAACGGAACAGTTGGAGCTTAAATAGTTGGAATAATTAATACGATTGGTGAAAAAGTAATTTTCTAGTAATTGAACTAATGCAAATGAAATACAAAGGCATTATACTCATTTTAGCATTTATCATATGTCATTTTGGATGTAGGCTGAAAGATGATAAAACTGCTGAAAATCCAGCAAAACCCAATTTCATATTTATCCTGGCCGATGATTTTGGTAACCATGATATGAGTGTGATGGGAAGTACATATTATGAAACACCCAATATTGACCGTATAGCCAATGAAGGGATGATGTTTACTGAAGGCTATGCGACTTGCCAGGTCTGTAGTCCATCTAGGGCGAGTATTTTGCTGGGGACTTTCCCAGCCAGGCACGGTATCACCGATTGGATAGGAGCTAAAACTGGAGAAGAATGGCGTACGGCTGGCCGTTTCAATAAATTATTACCACCAGAATATGTTCATAAATTACCAGCCAATGAAGTGACGTTAGCTGAGGCGCTTAGGGAAGGTGGATACAAAACTTTTTTTGCCGGGAAATGGCACTTAGGTGATTCTACATCCTGGCCTGAAGCACATGGATTTGATATGAATAAAGGAGGATGGGATGTCGGAAGTCCTAAAGGTGGATATTTTGCGCCTTGGGAAAATCCAAAATTGGTGAGCGGACCTGATGGGGAAAACCTCTCAATGCGGCTAGCTAGAGAGACAGTCGAATTCATAAAGCAAAATGATCCAAAGAATACAGGTAAACCTTTTTTTGCATATCTCGCCTTTTACGCGGTGCATGGACCTATTGAAACCACCAAAGAAAAATGGGAAAAATACCGAAAGAAAGCTGAAATGACGGGCATTGCTGAAAGTGGATTTAAAATGGGACATTTTCTCCCCATTCGCCAGGTGCAGGACAATCCTATTTATGCAGGATTGGTTGAAGCCATGGACGATGCTGTTGGAGAAGTAATGCATGCTGTAGATGAATTAGGGCTGAGCGAAAATACTGTTATCGTTTTTACCTCTGACAATGGAGGGGTAGCCGCTGGTGATGCCAATTCGACATCAAACCTTCCCTTGAGGGCTGGAAAAGGATACCAGTTTGAAGGAGGTATCCGGGAGCCTTATTTCATTCGAATTCCATGGTTAGTAAAAGGAGGGACAAAAAGTTCTGAGCCAGTTACAGGCACTGACTTTTATCCTACATTCTTGGAATTGGCAGGACTAAAGCTTAGACCTGGTCAGCATAAAGATGGAGTAAGTCTGGTTCCACTATTAAAAGGTGGTGAAATAGGTGATAGGGCACTTATCTGGCATTATCCGCATTATGGTAACCAGGGAGGTGAACCATCATCTATTATCCGGGAAGGAGAATGGAAACTTATTCACTATTATGAAGACGAAAGGGAAGAATTATATAACTTAAAAAGTGATTTTGAAGAAAAAAGGGATGTAGCTTTTATTAATCCTGAATTGGTGAAAAAAATGAGTAAAAAACTTTTTGCTATGTTGGATGAAATGGGAGCACGGTATCCAACTAAAGACCCGGAATATAATGAGTTAAAGGCAAGGCATTACCTGGATATTGTGGTAAATAAGCAATTGCCATTTTTAGAACAGCAACGATTGCAGTTTCTGTCTCCGGAGTTCGATCCAAAAAATAATTGGTGGGGGAGCGAGGTTACTAAAGATTAATTCAGTTAAGAAAAGAATAAATTAGGCAATATGAAGTCCATGAGATTTTTGTTTTTGATACCGTTATTCACCTTAATTCTATTAGGGTGCGGCAGTAAAAAAGCTGATTTTGAAAAAGAAATACCAAAACCAAATATCATTTATATTTTAGCAGATGACCTTGGTTATGGGGATTTGTCTATTTATGGGCAACAAAAATTTGCGACGCCAAATATTGATAAACTAGCACAAGAAGGGATCATGTTTACACAGCATTATGCTGGATCAACGGTTTGTGCTCCCTCACGATCCTCATTAATGACAGGCCTGCATACTGGCCATACGCCAATCAGGGGAAATAAAGAATGGATTCCGGAAGGACAATACCCTATGCCAGCAGGTACGTATACAATGGCAGAAATGCTTAAGAATGCCGGTTACGTAACCGGAGCTTTTGGCAAATGGGGACTGGGCTATCCGGGTTCTGAAGGTGATCCAAACAAACAGGGATTTGATGAATTTTATGGATACAATTGTCAGCGTATTGCCCATAACTACTACCCATTCCATGTTTGGCACAACCAGCAAAAAGTGATTCTAGAAGGGAATGCCAATGGCGTAAAAGGAACTTATGCGCCAGAACTGATCCAGCAAATGGCACTCAAATTTCTTGAAGACAATAAGGATACCACATTTTTTATGTTTTACCCATCGACTATCCCGCACGCAGAGTTGGTTGCACCGGAAAGCTATATGACAAAATACAGAGGAAAATTCATGCCTGAACAAGCATACAAAGGAGTGGATGATGGTCCAAACTTTAATATTGGATCGTATCGTTCTCAACAAGAATCTCATGCCGCTTTTGCGGCAATGGTCAACTATCTTGATGATCAGGTTGGTGAAATTGTT
>JAHEMV010000283.1 GCA_024643455.1 Cytophagales bacterium | reverse complement strand
AAAACAACGCCAAAAGCTTCATTTTTCTCAAAATCCTGAATCAGTTTTTCTTCGAGGGGAGTTCGTTTTACAATTGGGTTCTGATGCCAGAAAACAGGATTATAACCGATGTTATCTATCACTTCCATATCACTAGTGGAATAGTTGATCGCTCCGCCAAGGCGTTTATTTTTGACAGGTGTATAATGCTCATAAAATGTCAAAATTGACGAAGTGTTAATTTTACCAATGCTTACATTATTGAAATAATAGTCAAATGTGTGGTCGATTTGGATATAATCCATCAGTAATTTTCCTGTTTCATGATCCTCAATAAATGAGATTTGAAAATCAAGTTGATAATTGCTCCAGGAGCTACTATTGTCATTGAATCCTATAATTTCCAACGTCGGGTCAGTGATTGTACCTTTTATTTTCAAGAGCTCATAATTGTCTATATCAATGTATAATTCACCTCTTGCAGCGGGTGCGGTCACAATAGGTTTTGGCATAAAAGAAATGATAGCGATATAGCGTTCATCAAATTTTATGATCTCTTTAAGTTTTAAATCAAAAAGTTTTTTCACTTCCTGATTAACCGGAATAATGTAGCTTGTTGTCTCTGGTTGGCGCATCGGGAACATCCTAGACAGGAGTGTGAAATTTTTATTGTATAAGAAAATATCATATTCACTATCGTTTTGAAAGGCATAGCGGCCTTCCTGAACTGCCCAGTCTTCGATGCCGTTGGCCGAATATTTTATGTCATAAAACAATTCGAATATTTCTGTAAACTTATCTTCTCGTTTTGATTTCTGTCGGTAAAATGCCTTTCCATATTGCATATCTGAACTTGCGTTGGCCAATCTGTTATATGCTCGTTTCACTAGTTGATAATTGGAAATTATTTTACTTTTCCCATTTATAGTAATGCCCTGAAGCAGGGTTTGAGCAGGCATCAGATTTATCACAAGTTGCTGAGTATCATCATATACATAAATCATTTTTTTATCGTGAGACAGGTGAGATATCACTAGCTCGGAAGGTAGTTTTGTCAGTTCAAGCTCAAATTCACCATCTTCATTAGAGGAAGTTCCTTTGTAGGTTCCAGATAAAGAAATATTGGCATAAGGAATTGGCAATCCATCCGATTGATCTACTATAATCCCTTTGATTTTGATTGTTTGGTTTATGTTGAAAGGGTAGAGTACAATTTGATTTTCAATTATGTTGAAGTTGATTTCATTTTGATGAAAAAAATCATTGAGGAAGTCAATTAGTTTATATTGATGGTATGAACAGGTGATTAAGCGATCCATTGGAAGCTTTGAGTCAGAATATGAAAAGCGAATGTTTTGTTTTTGGGTGATTTCCTGGAGTACTTCTTTTAATGAAATTGCATTAAAATCCATATCGACCAGTGTATCAGGATTAATCTGCTGTGCCTTTAAGTTAAAAGCCAGCACGATCATGAATATCAATATGGTGAAATAGGTTTTCATGGATTAATTACATCCTTTACCCAAAATAATATATTGGCCACCTTCAAAACGATATGCAGTACCGGTGGCCTTTGTGATGATTTTTAATGCATTTTCCAGGTTTGTCCCAACGAAATTGCCCGTGAACGTACATTGACTTGTGGCATCATCTTCTATCGCAATCGCCACATCGAAATGTCGTTCTAATTGCTTGATCAGATCACCAAGCCGGTTTTCATCAAAGGTAAGCTGGTTTGTTTTCCACGATAGGAAATTCAAATCAGAGTTGATGCCCGACTCGAACAATTTGCTTTTATCAGCCATAACCGCCATATTACCGGGAGTGACGATCACCCCATCATTATTGTCTGCCAGGGTGAAAGCCACTTTCCCAGTAACCACAGTTAGCCTAATTTCATCCTCCTTGCTATATGCCCGCAAATTGAAGGATGTACCTAAAACTGTTGTCTTTGTACTTCCTGAAAATATGATGAATGGTTTATTTTTATCTGGAGTCACTTCAAAAAATGCCTCACCTTTTAAGTAAATAGTTCTGGTTCCTCCCTCAAATACCTCTGGGTAAAGCAATTCTGAATTGCGATTTAACCATACAGTAGTTCCATCCGGAAGTTCAACTACTTTTTGGTTAGATTTATCGGTTTGTATCATGGTTTGTAGCACCAGTGAATCCGGGTTATTTGACGGAAAATGATAAAATAGGTAGGTGATACCAATGACCAGGATGATTGCTGCTGCAACTCTGGCAATCCATGGGAATAATCGAATTGTTTTGTTTGAAGGATTTTCTTCAATTTTAATCATGGTCTGAAGTTCCTTCCAGCTATCCTGAGGATCAAAAGAAGAAATATCTTCTCTTGATGAAGTTCCATGGAATATGGATTCAAAATCATGAAATGCTTCTGGGTTCTGTAATTTCCAGGCATCCAATTCAGCTTTTTCTTCCCCGCTAATGGTGCCTTCAATTTGTTTGATAAACAATTCCCAGTATGTAGTATTTTGCTCTGTCATTGTATTGAGATTACACATATATGACAACGCCGAATGAATTTACCGCCATCGTAGTTTATTATTTATTTAAAAAAAATAAACTGACTAGTTAAGTATTGTAAATAGCTGATTATTCATTCTTTTTACAATGTATATTTTATGGAAATAGGAATATGTTTTCTTGGGAACTACTATATTTTCTATTAATATGTGCCATGCATTTAATGTTGTATGTATATGGTATTGCTCAACCATATCAAAGCAACGTATCCGGAGATATCGGATCATGATTTCAACATGATCATCCGGTCAACTTCTTTAAAAGAAATTCCTAAAAAGACTATTTTATGGAAAGAAGGTTGTTTGGTAAAAGAAGCCGATTTTGTGATAAAGGGATGTTTCAGGTTTTTCCAAAGCAACAAAGAGGGAGAAGAACAGAATACGCTGTTTGCCATTGAAGATTATTGGATAGGGGATATCAACAGTTTACTTTATGACCAACCCACCTTACAAAGTATCCAGGCACTGGAGGATAGCAAAGTGCTCAGTTTTGAAAAGAATGAATTTAAAAATTTAATGGAGAATTGTGAGGGGTTTAGAAAATTCACACTTCAAAAAAGAGCCCGGGCATATGAAGAAACGGTAAAAAGATTAGTATCCATCAATGAATCTGCAGAGGTTCGATATGAAAACCTCGTTAAAAAATTTCCTGAACTAGAGAACCGAATTCCACTTTATCATGTTGCATCCTATTTGGGCCTCCAAGACATTATTAACCGCTGTAAAGCTTGAACTCTTCACGCAACTCTCGCTCTGCCCTCTCACTGCAGATGAAATAAAAGGTAAGTTAGGCCTTGGATCTAGAGGATTATACGATTTTCTCGATTCACTTGTCTCTCTCGGTTTTTTGAATAGACAAGGATTAAAAGATGAAGCTTTTTATAGCAACAGCCCCGAGACGGAACTTTTTTTGGATAAAAGCAAACCCACATATATAGGGGGGTTGCTCGAAATGGCCAATAATAGATTATATAAATTTTGGGATAATCTGGACGAAGCGTTAAAAACCGGGCAACCTCAAAATGAAATAAAGGAACATGGAGCTTCACTTTTTGATGAATTGTATAAAGATCCGCAAAGGCTTAGGGAATTTATGATGGCCATGCAAGGAGCGCAAATGGGAAGTTTTATGGCTTTTGCAGGTCAGTTTGATTTTTCAAAATACAACACTTTGTGTGATATCGGCGGAGCGGCAGGATCCTTGTCCATTCAGGTGGCTATAAACAATCCACACATGAATTGCATCACTGCTGATTTACCACAAGTTCAGGCAATCGCACAGGAAAATATAAACCGATTTGGAGTGCAGGAAAGTGTAAAAGCAATAAAATTAGATTTTTTCGAAGAACATGATTTTCCGAAGTCAGATGTTATCACCATGGGGATGATACTTCATGACTGGGGTTTACAGGACAAAAAAATGCTGATCAAGAAAGCATATCATGCCTTGCCTGAAGGAGGGGCACTGGTTATAATTGAAAATGCCATTGATAATGAAAGAAATAAAAATACGTTTGGGATGTTAATGTCTCTCAACATGCTGATCGAAACGCTTGAAGGGTTTGATTTTACTGCAAGTGATTTTGAAGGTTGGGCAAGATCAATAGGATTCTCAAAAGTAGAGGTTATGCCTTTGGCAGGTCCGACATCAGCATTGATTGCGATAAAATAATATCCTTATTACATTTTAAGGCCAATGAGAGATATTGTAGTCTCTCATTGGCCTTTTTTTTAATCTTAAAAGTCCAAATAAAACTCCGCCCATTTCTAAAAATTAGCACTAAAATCTTTATATTTCCTAGTTGCCAAATTAATTAACCACTTAAAATCCTAACTCCTATGAAAAACCAATTTAGCCAAATTGTTATTCCAGCCCTTTTTATTGGACTATCGATTCTAACCCAATGTCATGAGAAAAGTACAGGTTCAGAGACTATGCACGCAATGGCCAACATCCCCCCAAAAGAAGATTTCCATGGCTTTGAAAGTCAAGTCGCCTGGGGTGAGCATTTAGTGATTATCGGCGGTTGTCATGACTGCCATACACCGAAAAAAATGACAGCTCGTGGACCAGTATTGGACACTGCGAGGTTTTTATCAGGTCATCCATCGGATATGCCACGAATTGAAATTGACAGAAAAGATGTTGAAAGCAAAGGTTTAGCTGTCGCTATGGATCTTACTGAATGGGTTGGTCCTTGGGGTGTTTCATTTACAGCCAATCTCACTCCAGATCCAACGGGTATTGCAAGTTGGGATGAAGCACAATTTATATATTGTTTGCGCAATGGTATTACCAAAGGCATTCCGGGTTCCAGACAAATTCTTCCACCAATGCCATTTGAAATGATTGGGCAAATGACGGATAGCGAATTGAAGGCAGTTTTTGCGTATTTGAAGTCAATCAAACCAGTAAGTAATTTAGTGCCAATGCCATTACCTCCTACTAGCGCTGTCAACTAGTTTTGCATCAAATAATTCCTTCATTGAGTCTTGATTTATGACTTAATGAAGGTTTTTTATATTTAAGCCATTCCAACATTATAAATGAAATATTTCTGGTATTATGGCTTTTGAATCGTTTCTTTTAGTATTCTCAATGCTTTTCCAATGTGTTTTTCTACTGTGTTTACTGAGATATCCAGTAGTGTTGCGATCTCCTTATAACTCTTTTGTTCGTATCGACTGAGCAAAAATGCATTTCTGCATGCCGGAGGAAGTTGATCGATGGTTTTTTGAATGTTTTTTTCAGTCTCTGAATACACCATTTCAGTGTCAGGGCGAGTGTTATAGTTATCAGAAAGATTATTTGCATAGGATTGTTCCCTGTTTTCTCTCCGTTCTTTTTCCTTAAGATAATTCAGCGCCTGGTTGATACATGCACGGTACAAATAGGCTTCCGGTGATTCATTGATATGCAATTCATGGATTTTCTTCCAATATTTTAAAAAAACTTCCTGAACAATATCTTTCGTGATGTCTTCATCCCTGACAAGCCGGAATATCCTTTGGCATAAATTGACAAAGTTTTCGAAATACAGTTTTTCGAATGCTATTGTTTTTACATTTTTTCCAATTTGTGGCATTGTCAACAGGTAATTTCTCCAGCTTTGACAAAGTAACAAAATTATTGATCAGAATTCATGCAAAGCCCGGTAATGGATTTTAGAGGTTTTGGCTCTCTTTCACTTCGACAATTCCAGGTCAATTTCCTCAGGAGCAGTATCGACAACGATTCGGTCTTCGCGGTTTGTAATTTCCCAAGCCGTATGAAATACCAGTTTAGTTCTTTCTTCCAGTTGCTCAAAATTTATTTTATCAACGGTATCGGTGGCTTTGTGATAATCGGCATGAGTACCGTTGAAATAGAAAATGACTGGAATATTGTTTTTAGCAAAATTATAATGGTCGGATCGATAATAAAATCGATTGGGATCGTCCTTGGCATTGTAAGTATAATCCAGCTCAAGATGCGTATAGCTTGCATTGGCTTTTTCGCTCAGGGCATGCAATTCCCTTGACAGTTTATCAGAACCGATGAGATAAACATAATTTGGATTATTGGTATGTTTATCATCAACCCTGCCAATCATATCAATATTGAGGTCGGTAATCGTATTTTCAAGGGGTAGTGCCGGATGGCTTACATAATAGGTTGATCCCAGGAGTCCTTTTTCTTCACCAGTTACTGTCATGAATAGGATACTTCGTCTTGGTCCATGACCTTCTTTTTTTGCCATGGCAAAAGCCTGGGCTATTTCTAACACTGCAACAGTTCCAGAACCATCATCATCGGCGCCATTATAAACTTCTTTTCCATCCAGGCCCAGATGATCATAATGAGCAGTAACGATGACGTATTCATTTTTTTTATCAGTTCCTTCTACAAAGCCCAGCACATTTTCAGTGCTGATCTTTTCTATATCCTGCTTAACATAAAAAGTGATGGCTTTTGAGCGGAGGTTTAAAATAGTGCCATATTTTCCCTGTTTTGTTTTTTCGATTTCATTTTCAATTGTTCTTTGGCTGGTATTTAAAATTGTCTCGCCCATCTTGGGAGATATCAAAAAATAATCTGCAGCATCCTCTTCATTGCTATCGGGCAGGTTAAGTTTACTATAAGAAGCATATCGGTTGTGCATGGACATTATAAATTTGAATTCTTCATCTGTCCCTGCTTTGATGATAAATACATTTTTTGCTCCATTTTCCTGTGCTAAAGATGCTTTTTTATTTCGCTCCTCTCTTTGACAATTACAATAAAGAAGTACATTTTTCCCATTGACAGGAATGGCTTTATAATCTTCGGGATTGCCTTCTCCAATAAAAAGCAGGTTTGATTGTTGTGGTTCATCAAAACTCATGCTTCCATAAGAGGCAAAATCTTTGGAATTATTATACATTCTATCTTCAATCTTGATCCATGATACATCCTGGCCTTTTTTTACAAGATCAAAAGATTGGATATACGAATTACCTGAAGGAGTATTTACAAT
>JAHEMV010000282.1 GCA_024643455.1 Cytophagales bacterium | reverse complement strand
TTATTGGTAATCTCATGCAAACTCCTCCTATTTATTCTGCTATAAAAAAAGATGGAGAACCACTTTATAAAAAAGCAAGAAAAGGAGAAGATGTAAAAATAGAACCCAGGTCAGTAGAATCTAAAGAATTTGAAATCACTAAAATCGATCTTCCGGAACTCCATTTTAGACTTGTCTGCTCTAAAGGATTTTATGTACGAAGCCTGGTGCGTGATTTTGGTGAGGATTTGGGTGTCGGTGCACTAATGTCTTCCCTTGTTAGAACTCGAATTGGTGAGTACCAACTAAAAGACGCACAAACAGTAGATGAATTTAAAAAAGAATGGGAATTGGCTAATTCATGAAGATTTATAACGGACTAAATGAATTTAAAAAACTTGACTACGCCGTCGTAACAAGTGGCACCTTTGATGGCGTACATTTTGGACATCAAAAGATACTACAACGGCTTGACGAAATCACAAAAAAAAATGGCGGAGAATCTGTCTTGCTAACCTATTGGCCACATCCTAGACTGGTATTATATCCCGATCAGGAATTATTTTTGCTAACATCCATCGAGGAAAAGGCAGAATTATTAAGCATGAAAAATGTGGATCATCTCATTATCATTCCGTTTACAGATGAATTTTCTAAAATATCATCAGAAGACTTTATAAAAGAAATACTGGTCAATAAAATCGGCACAAAGAAATTGGTCATTGGCTATGATCATAAATTCGGAAAAAATAGATCAGGAAGTTTTGAGGAATTAAAAAAAGATGGCCCAATATATGGGTTTGAGGTTGAAGAGATCCCCAAGCAGATGATTGAAAATAATGCAGTCAGCTCTACAAAAATCAGAAAAGCATTGATTGCAGGTGATATTATAATTGCAAATGAGTACCTGGGGCGACCCTATTGTATTCATGGGAAGGTTATTCAGGGAGATAAAATTGGGCGAACAATTGATTTTCCAACCGCAAACATTGAGGTTATTTTCAAATATAAATTGATTCCGGCTGAAGGAATATATGCAGTAAAAGTGCAATTAAATAAAACCTTTTTTAATGGAATGTTAAATATTGGTTTTCGACCAACCTTTGGAGGAACACAAAAACGTATGGAAGTAAACATATTTGATTTTGATCAGGATATTTACGGAAATGAAATAACCGTGGAGTTCTATCAGAAAATTAGATCAGAAATTAAATTTCAAAATGTCGGAGCACTAAAATCTCAACTTCATAAAGACAAAACAGATTCACTCCAGATTTTAAAAAAAATTAGTAACAATCAAAAAAGATCAAAATGAGTACATCCCAAATAATATTTGATGTTGAGTTAGATAAAGATAACGTTCCTGAAAAAATCAGCTGGAAAGCAACCGATAATCCTCAAGGCAATATTGCTAAAGAAACCAAGGCGGTGAGTATCGCTCTATGGGACCAGGAAGATAAACATTCACTACGCATTGATCTTTGGTCGAAAGATATGCCTATTGATGAAATGAAAAAATTTTATATCGAGTGTATAGCAGGTTTGGGAGACAGCATCAAACGCTCAACAAATGACGATGAAATGGCTCATCAAATACATGAACTCTGTAACCGACTTGTTGACCATGTAAAAAAGACTGCTGAATAGTGCATTTTCAACGACCTTGAATATCAGGTCCGTAAAAAAAGATGGTTTTTTTGATATTTAATATCTCTTCTAAATCGAGCAAAACAGTTATAAAAATTTAAAATAATTTATGCTAACCGTTCCTAGCGGAATATAACTTTATTGTAACCTGACCTAGGTCATGATTTTTCAATAATTCACCTGTTATATTGCTCCAGCATTTTTTTAGTCTAACTCAAAATTATTTTAAATGAAAGGATTTAAAATCATCGTACTTGCCAAACAAGTACCTGATACACGCAATGTGGGTAAGGATGCGATGAAGGCAAACGGAACCGTAAATCGGGCTGCTCTTCCCGCAGTGTTCAATCCCGAAGACTTAAAAGCTCTGGAACAGGCATTACGTGTAAAAGATAACCATCCGGGATCTACAGTTACTATATTGACGATGGGTCCAGGAAGAGCCGCTGAAATTATACGTGAAGGATTATACCGTGGAGCGGATGATGGAATATTAATTACAGACCGAAAATTTGCTGGATCAGATACCCTGGCTACTTCATACGCCATTTCATTGGCTATCAAGAAAATGGCTCCTTATGATATTATTTTTGGTGGCCGACAGGCTATTGATGGAGACACTGCCCAGGTAGGGCCCCAGGCAGCAGAAAAAATTGGCATTCCGCAGATCACCTATTGCGAAGAGGTGATTTCTATTTCAAAGAAAAATGTGCGGATCAAGCGCAGACTGGAAAGAGGTGTTGAAACTGTCGAATCTCCGCTCCCTGTTTTGGTGACCGTCCACGGATCAGCACCGGATTGCCGATCCAGAAACGGCAAATTACTCATGAAGTATAAACATGCCGAAACAGTAACAGAAATGCAGGACAATACCGATGACTATTTAGCACTTCATGACACCAGACCCTATTTAAACATTCAGGAATGGACAGTAGATGATCTGAATGCTGATGAAGCATGGCTCGGCCTTTCAGGCTCTCCTACGAAAGTAAAAAAGGTGACCAATGTGGTGTTTACAGCTAAGGAATCTAAGGTAATGGGAGATAAGGATGAGGAAATCGAAGAGCTCATTAAAGAACTTTTAGAGAATCATACCATAGGGTAATTTTTTAATTTGAAAACATACGAACGTGAATAATATATTTGTTTATTGCGAAATCGAAGAAGGTGCTGTAGTTGATGTAAGCCTCGAATTACTAACCAAAGGAAGAAAACTTGCCGATGAACTAAAGTGTGAATTGGAAGCTGTTGTAATCGGAAATGAAATAAAGGATATAGAAAAGGTTATTTTTCCATATGGAGTAGATACACTTTTTCTGGCGCAGGAAGATCGACTTTACCCCTATCTAACGCTGCCTCACGCCAGCATTATGACGAAACTCATAAAGGAAGAAAAACCTCAAATAGCACTCTTTGGCGCCACTTCCATTGGGAGAGATATTGCACCAAGAATTGCATCAGCTCTTAAATGTGGTCTAACTGCAGACTGCACAAGTTTAGAAATCGGTGAACACGTTGATAAGAAACAGAAACAGGATTACCAAAATCTACTCTATCAGATTCGTCCAGCATTTGGCGGAAACATAATTGCCACGATTATAAATCCAGAAACCAGACCGCAAATGGCAACAGTCCGCGAAGGGGTAATGAAAAAAGAAATCTTTGCTCCAAATTATGCGGGAAAGGTAAGGAAACTGGAATTTTCAAAATACGTTGATGAAACTGACTTTGTCGTGAAAATTATCGAACGACATATCGAGAAGAAAAAAATTGATATTAAACATTCTCACATTATCGTTTCTGGTGGTTATGGCGTCGGATCGAAGGAAAATTTCGCCATGTTATTCGAACTTGCAGATGTACTTGGTGGCGAAGTTGGTGGTTCTAGAGCAGCTGTAGATGCTGGGTATATCCCACATGAGCGACAGGTAGGCCAGACCGGTATCACGGTTCGTCCACACTTATATATTGCATGTGGGATATCCGGAGCAGTACAACATCGTGCTGGAATGGAAGAATCGGCAATGATCATATCAATTAATAAAGATCCAAATGCACCGATCAACAATATCGCTGATTATGCCATAATTGGTGATGTGGGTGAGGTAATCCCAAAAATGATCAAGTACTATAAGAAAAACGCAAAGTAATGCCTTTGGCAAAATCATTTTTTTGACATTAAATAAAATAAGGAATCATGCCTAATTTTTATAACGATAATAAACACTTGAAATTCCATCTCAGTCATCCATTGATGAAAAAAATCATCTCGCTTAGAGAACGTGATTTTAAAGAAAAGGAGGAATTTGACTACGCTCCTTTGGATTTTGAAGATGCAATGGACAGTTACGAAAAAGTATTGGAAATTGTAGGAGATATTTCTGGCAACATCATCAATGAAAACGCTGCCTCTGTAGATAAAGAAGGACCTTCAATAGTAAACAACGAAGTAAAATATGCTTCGGGAACCCAAGAAAATTATGAAGCATTGAAGAAAGCCGGATTAATTGGACTTTCGCTACCTAGAAAATTTGGTGGACTAAACTTTGCCAATACAGCCTTTGTCGTTGCCAATGAAATCGTCTCCCGAGCAGATGCAGGTTTTGCAAACATCTGGGGGTTGCAGGATTGCGCAGAAACCATTAATGAATTTGCTGATGAAGATATAAAAGCTGAGTTTTTACCAAAATTTTCATATGAAGGCGCTACCGGCGCAATGGACCTAACTGAACCTGATGCCGGATCAGACTTACAGGCAGTTCAGTTCAAAGCCACCTACGACAAAGAAAACGATCAGTGGATATTAAATGGAGTAAAACGCTTTATCACCAATGGTGATGCAGACATTTCACTTGTGTTGGCCCGATCCGAAGAAGACACTATAGATGCTCGGGGTTTATCTCTTTTTGTTTACGACAGAAGCCATAAGGCCGTAACTATTCGAAGGATTGAAAATAAGCTTGGAATAAAAGGATCACCTACGTGCGAACTTGTATTCAAAAATGCACCTGCCAAATTGATCGGTTCACGTAAATTTGGTTTGATAAAATATGTAATGAGCCTTATGAACGCTGCCAGATTGGGTATTGGCGCCCAATCCGTCGGTATAGCCGAAGCAGCCTACCGCGAGGCATTAAAATATGCGCAGGAACGTAGCCAATTTGGGAAAGCAATTATTCAATTCCCAGCGGTCTATGAAATGCTATCTGTGATCAAAGTGAAACTATTTGGGATTCGATCTTTGCTTTATGAAACATCGAGATTTGTTGATATGTATAAAACCTATCAAAAAATCAGCGAAGAACGTACTCTTGATTCAGAAGAACGTCAGGAGATGAAGAAATATCAAAAAATGGCTGACGTTTATACACCATTACTTAAAATGATCTCAAGTGAATACTGCAACCAGATCGCATATGATGCCATACAAATCCATGGTGGCACAGGATATATGAAAGATTTTCCTGTAGAGCGTTTGTACCGGGATGCTAGAATTACTTCAATTTACGAGGGCACAACCCAGCTTCAAGTGGTCGCTGCAATCAAGGGAGTAACTACAGAAGCTTACCTACTCAGAATCAAAGAATATGAAAAAGAAAGCCTTCGTCCGGAATTGGTCTTTTTAAGAAAGACGCTTATTAAAATGACCGAGGAATACGAGCAAACTGTACGCAATGTCATTGAACTGAAGGATGAAGAATTACTGGATTTCCATGCCCGAAGGCTTGTAGAAATGGCCGGTAATATCATCATAGGCTATCTTTTAGTTTTAGATGCCATGAGAGATGAAGAGTATCAGAATGCTGCAGAAGTATTCATCAAAAGAGCGGAAGCCAATAACAAAGAAAAGGTCTATTATATCAATATAACTGAAAACAGAGATCTGGGCATTATTAGACAATAAAAAAGCCCCGATGGGGCTTTTCATATCATAATTTTGGGTATTCCCCATTTAAGAGGTAAAGATTAGCACATAGGCTCAATTTTTATTAATGATATAACCTAAATATACTGCAATACTTGAAAATAATCAAAAAAAGTGCATTTATAATTGCACTTTTTCCATTAATCTTTCCATTTCAGCTTTGAATTCTTCCATATCTTCAAAATGATGAAGCTGACGTGCTTCTTCAATTTTATGTTCGAACTCAACGATTTGTAAAGCAATTTTTGCCTGCTCAAGATCAACCACATTTTTGTAAGGAGATTCCAACTCACATTTCTCGAGGTACTGTATCGCTTTTGCGATGTATTCCATTGTTTTTTTCATATTCCCAGGATTAAAAAAATTATCTTCTAAATAAAAATGAGAAAGTAAGATAAAAATTTATCTTTTTAGTTTTCATGACAAAAGTCAATAAATGATTTTTTTATTCAAAATTTACTTTTAAAAATATGAAAACCACCAAACTTTAATAATTTCAGACTGAAACAACTGGTTTGCTCTTTTTCAAATTAATTATGCTCACACCAAAAATAACGATCACAGTCCCAATAATTTGGTAAATATCAATACGTTCACCAAGAAAAATAATTGCCAGGATAATAGTAGAAATAGGCCCAATACTTCCATAAATAGCAAAATTTGACGCTCCTAAGCGCTTTATCGCTTCTGAAATTAAAAATGATGGAATTACAGTAGAAAATATAGCCATAGCAAAACCCAGTGCATACACTTCCCAGGGTTGACGTAATACTTCGAAGGAATTGGTAACTGAATAATGTAAAATTACCATGACGCTAGATACAGTCATGGCATATGCGGTAAACCGAACCGGACCAAGTTTAGGGATCATTGCACCACTTCCAACAAGGTAAATAGCATAAGTAAATGCACTCAAAAATATAGAAATAACTCCGATCCACAATTTTTCAGAGGATACATTGATGTCGTCAGCAAAAGCTATGAAAATACCCAAATAGGTAATCATTATGGCATAGATCTGTATTCTTGAAGCTTTTATTTTTAGTACCAAGGCAGTTATTATAATTACTAACGTTGGGTATACAAATAAGATCAGTCGCTCAAGACTAGCAGAAATAAACCTCAATCCATAAAAGTCAAAAAAACTAGCCAGGTAGTACCCTACTACACCAAGCCCAACTAAGTTCCATAAATCCTTTTTGTTCAAAGAATAAGAATTTTGCCTTTTTGATTCCCGCATAGAAATCACCAAATAAACAGGCAAAGCAAAGGCCATTCGCAATAAAAGCAAAGTCACAGTGTCGACATCATAGCGGTAACCAAGCTTAACCATGATCGCTTTAGCTGAAAACATGACAATCCCGGTAATTGCCAAAACAGTTCCTAAACCTTTATTTGATAAGTTAATTTTCATTTCATAGTATAAAAAAAGCCTCCCCGATTGAGTCTGGAAGGCTTCGTAAGTTAATTCTATATAACCATTATTCTTCCTT
>JAHEMV010000281.1 GCA_024643455.1 Cytophagales bacterium | reverse complement strand
GAGCCTTCAAAAAGCAGGTGTTCAAAAAAGTGAGCAAAACCGGTTCGCTCCGGATCTTCATTTTTTGATCCGACGTGGTAAAGGATGGAAACAGCCACAATGGGTGTGGAATTGTCCTGATGGAGAATGACGTGTAATCCATTGTCCAGATCAAATTCGGTGAATTTGATCTCATTGTCGGCAGCAAATGCAGTGCTATAGGCCACCAAAAAAATACCAAAGGCAATAAGAATTTTATTCATGTGAAGGATAATTTGGTTTAGTGCCCCAAGATAATCATGCACTTGGTTTATTTTATAATTTTTATTGCTAAATGTTCATTTTCCTGGATAAATGGCAATTTCATATGGAAACAATAAAAAAGCCCTATGGTTTTTAGGGCTTTTAAAACGTTTTTTATATACCTGAAGATGACATCAACTTGCAGAATCCACATCTTCAATAATTTTCTCCACTACATCCGGATCGAGTAATGTGGAAATATCACCGAAATTGTCATGTTCTCCATTGGCTATTTTCCTTAAAATTCTACGCATGATTTTCCCTGATCTGGTTTTCGGAAGACCCGGTACGATCTGAATTTTATCCGGCTTGGCAATCGGCCCAATAATATTTGATACAGTTACCCTGATTTCATTTTTCAGGTTATCTTCGGATCGATCGCTCATATCACAAATGGCAAAAGCATAAATTCCCTGTCCTTTTATTGGATGAGGATAGCCTACAACGGCTGATTCTATTACTTTAGGATGTTCGTTGATCGCATTTTCAACTTCTGCAGTTCCCATTCGATGACCAGATACATTGATGACATCATCAACCCTACCTAAAATTCGGTAATACCCGTCTTCATCCCGTTTTACTCCATCTCCAGTAAAATAAAGACCTTTGAATTGACTGAAATAAGACTGATAGCATCGGTCGTGATCTCCCCAGGTTGTGCGTATTATCCCTGGCCATGGATATTTGATACATAAATTACCTTCAACGCTATTTCCTTTCAGTTCTTTCCCATCGTTATCAACAATGATGGGTTGTATGCCCGGTAAGGGTAGTGTGGCATAAGCAGGTTTTGTCGGAGTGATTCCCGCTAACGGTGAAATCAGGATTCCGCCTGTCTCAGTCTGCCACCAGGTATCTACAATTGGGCATCTTCCTTTGCCGATATGATCGTGATACCAGTGCCATGCTTCTTCATTTATCGGTTCTCCTACAGTTCCTAAAACTTTTAAGGAATCAAGTTTATATGGCAGAACCGGGTCTAATCCATAAGCCTCAAGTGCTCTGATCGCTGTTGGAGCTGTATAAAATTGATTTACTTTATATTTATCAACGATCGCCCAAAACCTTCCTGGATTTGGATAAGTCGGAACACCTTCAAACATAAGTGTAGTAGCGCCTTCCAGCAAGGGACCATACACTATATAAGAGTGCCCGGTAATCCATCCAATATCAGCAGTACACCAATACACATCATCATCGCTATACTGAAATACATTTTTAAATGTATAATAGGTATAGATCATATATCCACCACAAGAATGCACTACTCCTTTTGGTTTGCCTGTTGAACCAGAGGTATATAGAATGAACAGGGTATCTTCTGAATCCATGGTTTCGGCGATATTTTCTTTTGATACACCTTCTAATTCTTCATGCCACCAAAAATCTCTTCCTTTTTGCATGTTTACTGGTGTCTTCGTCCGTTCCAGTACGATAACTTTTTCAATTGTAGAAGTAGTTTTTAAGGCTTCATCAACTACCTCTTTAACTGGAAAAGTCTTTGCTCCCCGGAAATTCCCATCTGAAGTGAGCACCATTTTGGCCTTGCAATCATTGATGCGGTCTGAAAGAGAATTGGCAGAAAAACCTGCGAAAACCACTGAATGGATTGCTCCTATTCTGGCACAGGCTAGCATGGCGATGGCCGCTTCGGGTACCATAGGCATATATATGATTACCCGATCACCCTTGACCACGCCATTTTTTATAAGGACATTGGCAAACTGGCAAGTCTTTTCATAAAGTTCCAGATAGGTAAGCGTAATAGAAGCTTCTTTTGGATCATTCGGCTCCCAGATAATAGCTGGTTTGTTTTTTTTGGTATGCAAATAACGCTCAAAGATATTTTCTGTAATATTAAGTTTTCCATTGACAAACCACTTTACACTTGGTGTTTCAAATTCCCATTCTACTACACTGCTCCAATTTTTTTGCCAATGAAACGTTTCTGCAATTTGTGTCCAGAATGCATCCGGGTCCAGAATGCTTCTTTGGTATTCATGAATGTATCCTGCAAGGGTATGAATTTTTCTAGCCATAGGTGTTTTAAATTTTTTTAATTGAAAAGTTTATAAAGCGCACTTACTTCAGATTACGTGCGATAGAACCTTAACTGACTTGAAAGTTAAAAATTTTTGTTGATATATGGATTTTAGGCCAAATTATTTGTCAAAATGCATCAGAGCACTCAATTAATTACCAATATTTCATGGTTTATAATTTGTTTGATGAGAGGATTAAAGCGAAGAGATGTTTAATGCTGGAGAAATTCAACCAAAATAGCTACCAAGGCACCGATCAGGCTTATAAAAATTTTCTTTTTGTGAAAGGTGTGATCCGGACTTGATTCAAAATAAATGGTAGTGGAAATGTGCAGGAAGTTACCACTCACAATAGCAAAGATGATCAGAAAGCCTTCCTTACTCACTATTTGGAGCGTATTGATCAAATTACTAAATAATAAGCCAAAAGGTGATGACAAACTGAATATGAGTAAAAGTGCGATAAGCATTTTTTTGTTTTTAAACCCCATACTTAAAACGGACACCAAGGCTATGGCTGCTGGTATTTTATGCAAAACAATGCCAATAAGCAGTCCAGTAGCATGTTCTCCAGCTGCATGCTGTCCAGGGTGTACAAGAATGCTTCCATCCATGGTCGCATGAATACAGAGCCCGATCATGAGCATGACAGGTGATAATCCCTCGTGATGCTCGTGTTTGTGCAGATGCCCATGCTCTACCCCGGTGGTAATGAAATCAAGGAAAATTTGCATGAAAAACCCAACAAGTACGAAAAGTCCGATACGTTGTGGATTTGTTGAGGAGGTGATCAGTTCAGGTAAAAGATGAACAATAGTAATCGAGAAGATGAATGCTCCTGCAAATACCAGAAAATACTTTAGATCGAAACTAAAAGGTTTCCTAAGATTAATAATAATCAATCCCGGGATAAAAGCTGATAAAAACAATATGGAAGCGTAGGCTATATACATCCGTTAATGTTGTTTAAGGCTGCTTTGGCGTAAAGTACGTGCTCATTTTTCGATACATTTTCGATAGGTTATGGATATTTCAGATCTATTTTCTTAGCACAAAAATCATTCGTTCCGATTTTTCAGCAATATAAGGATTGAGTCGATAATCACCGAAAAGATCAATTAATTCCAAGTTGGCCTCTTTAAAATAGTGCATAAATTTTACGCGACGAATTGCTTTTACTTTTTCCTGAAATTCGAATAGTTTTCCCTTGTGCTCAAACCGTATTTCCTTTACTATATATTCACCAACCAGAGATTTTTTAATTTGAAAATCGATACCATTTATTTTTTTATACTCTTCAGGAACCAGGTTATTGAGTACTGTAAAAGGATTTAAAAAATCAATTAATAATTTTCCGCCAGGTTTTAATGCATCTGCGATGGAAGTTATTGCCATTTGGTTTTCGCCTTTCGTTTCAAAATACCCAAAACTGGTAAACAGGTTTAGAATAAAATCAAATCGTTCTCCATGCCAGGGCAAACGCATATCATGCACATGGAATTTTAGTCTTTCATTTTCAAATTGCTTAGCATATGTGACATTTTGTGATGAGAGGTCCAGGCCGACTACGTTAAATCCCTTCTTATTTAGATAGATTGCATGCCTGCCTTTACCGCAAGCAAGGTCCTGAATAACATCCTCGGCCGAAAACTGAAAATAGCGGATCAACTGATCAATGAATGATTTAGCTTCCTTGTCGTCCCTGTGCTTGTACAACACGTGGTAATACGGCGAGTCAAACCATTCTCCAAACCATTCCTTAGTCTTTAGCATCCGATGTTTCGATTTGTGGCGCAATGCCTTCAGTGGTATAGGTATGTATTTTACCATCTTCACCACTGAAGATCAAATAGGCATCCAGTGTCGAATCCTTGCTAAGTACCTCCTTTGCTTTTTCGACCCCCAATACCATGAAGGCTGTTGCATAAGCGTCAGCCCGCATACAATTATCAGCAAAAACCGATGCGCTCAGTAAATTGTGCATGACTGGATAACCTGTCGCTGGATTGATGGTATGTACATATTTTCTGCCATCTTTTACATAATAGTTTCTATAGTTACCTGAGGTGGCCACTGCACGGTCATTCATATGTACGACAGTAAGGACCTTTCTTTCGTAGGCCCCTACTTCAGGGTCTTCAATAGCAGTTCTCCATGGATTTCCGTCGTTTTTAGTTCCTTTGCAAATCAGCTCACCTCCGATTTCTACTAAAAGGTTTTTGATGCCTTTGGTTTCCAAAAAGGATGCTACTACATCAACAGCATATCCTTTTGCAACTGCAGAAAAGTCCAGTTTCATTCCACTTATCTCTTTGCAAACTTTTTTTTCATCAAAATGAATTTTGTTGTATCCGACGAGTACCATTAGCGAATCGACTTTACTGCTGTCCGGTGCCATGGATTTGTCAGGACCAAAACCAAATGCATTTACTAAAGGGCCTACCGTTGGGTCAAATGCTCCTCCTGATTTTTCATAAACTTCCTTACTGGCAGCCAGAACTGGATAAAAATACTTTGACTCGAAGACAAAACAATCGGAGCCTGAATTGAATCTGGAGATCTCGGATGAGGGTATATAGGTGGATAGTGAAAGGTTCCATACCTTCAATAAAGAATCAATTTCAACCCCATAATTCTCTCCGGTTTCGTTAAAATACTTTACCGAATACCCAATAGTACCCATGGTCATTCCACTTATTTCGACCATTTGTAGTGGTGGAGTAGTATTTTGCCTCATTTTCCATACTACAAAGACTGCCAGAATGAGCGCGAGGGGATAAAATCGCTTTATTAAATTCTTTATTTCCATAAAACATTAAAATTGGGCGCAATTTACACCATAAAAAAGAATAATGCGATTAAAAATACAGCTACAATCCATGTGCGTTTTGAAATAAAAAAGCGCTTTCTAATTTATAAAATGGTTGATTTTAGGATAAATTACGTACTTTCCATTCATAAGATTTTAGTCAAAACTGATTGGATGCTAAATATTTATAGTGAATGGTTATATTTGTATTTCAATAAAGTTTGGATAAACTCGTTGATGATGTTTATGGTTCGGTATTGAAAAGTGTTAAACAGGAATTTTATTTTGAGACCACGACATATATTGAATGATATTAAATTGATCAAATACCTGGGTACTGGTATATTGATTTTTGCTTTGATGCACGTTTACACCAGCATCACCTCCAAAGAAGAAGTTTCTTCTCATTTACCGGTAAACCGTTTGGAGTTAGATAGTTTTCTGGAAGATTTTGATATTCTGGCAAGCGATTTATTTACTGATTCCAAATCACCCGGTGCTGCTATTGCAGTTGTGAAAAATGGTAGAATCATTTATGGGAAAGGATTTGGCGTTAAAAAAGTTAATACTACAGACTCAATAGATATTCATACCATTTTTAGAATAGGTTCCGTTTCCAAGACTTTTGCCGGAGTGCTCACTGGAAAAATGGTAAACCAGGGCAAACTAAACTGGCAGGATCCTGTTCAGGAGTATTATCCACAATTCAACCTGAAAAACCCTGATTATGCTTCAAAGATGGAGATTAAGCATATTTTGTCCCAATCAACAGGATTGATCCAACATGCATATACCAATTATATTGAAGATGGCAAGGATTTGAATGCCATGATTGCTGCATTGCCCGAAGTTGATTTAATGACTGAACCTGGAAAAGTTTTTAGTTATCAAAATGTCGCTTTTGGTATTATCGAACCAGTTCTGGAATCAGCCACCGGGCGTAACTATTCTACTTTAGTTCGGGAAGAGATTTTTGAGCCGCTTCGGATGAATGATGCTTCTTCGGATTATGAATCCATGATGGCTAATATGGATATAGCTTATCCAAATTTCCCAAGAAGAGGCGGGTGGTCAACAGGCAAAATTTCAAAGACGTATTATAATGTGCCTTCCGCTGGCGGGATTAATGCCAGTATTTCGGATATGGCAAATTATATGATTGCATTGTCTGGGCATCGACCAGAAATCATTAGTCAAAAAGTGTTGGATGATATTTTTAAACCAGAGATCGACACCAACATTCGTTGGAAATATTTTAGCAGATGGCCGGATTACAAAAAGTCTTATTATGGAATGGGATGGAGAGTTGTAGAAAATGGTGAATCGACCATCGCCTATCACGGAGGTTATGTTAATGGATACAGGAGCCAACTGGCCATTAACACAGATGAAGACCTGGGAATTTGCGTACTGACCAATTCTCCTACAAGTTTTTCAAGTAAACTTGTGCCGGAATTCCTCAAATTATACGATTCTTACAAAGAGAGAATAAAAATGGAGGAGGCCACTCAAATTGCCGTAACGGATATTGAAAAAGTTCCCCTTTTTTAAATTCAACTTTGTATTTTAAGGATTTTCGAAAAGGACAATTCTTGGTGATACTTTCAAACCTGCTACTCCTTTTTAATTTTAATTAGCAAAAGCATATCTTAGTGGCCTGATCAAAAATGTTATGAGAGAAGATTATTTGAGTGGCGATGACAGGGGCATGAATCCTGTTGAAAAGGAGTTTGAAAAAGCACTGAGGCCACAAACTTTTAATGATTTTTTCGGTCAGGCTAAAGTCATTGAAAACATTAAGATATTTGTACAAGCAGCATCAAATCGTAATGAACCTCTGGATCATGTTTTGTTGCATGGCCCTCCTGGTCTTGGGAAAACAACACTTTCGCATATAATTTCCAATGAACTGAAGT
>JAHEMV010000280.1 GCA_024643455.1 Cytophagales bacterium | reverse complement strand
TTTATTATCGAGTTGCCCGATCATAAATATTCGAAGAAAATATACGATCTGACGGCTCAGAAGAATCAAACTATTTAAATTCCGCAATAAACTTTTTAATCAATGTAGGATCAGGCTTTGAATAAATATGAGCCACACGGAAAGTATCATCGCGCATGCTGAATGTGATGCCTTGTTGAAAATAAAAATACGAATCCAGTATAAATCCATCATAATTTACCTTCAAATCTGGCAAGCCATACAAATCTGTAACCCGCTTTTGTTCATCCCAAAAATCCAGCCCCTTCTTAGTCTCGGTATCTTTTGCTATACTAAAATAATATTCAGGGAAGCTAGACAACTTTATCTGGGTGATAACATTATTTTTAAAGAATACATATGAAACTGGCAGAATTAGTAGGTGTTCATATTTCACATAATAGTCAAATCCAAGCACACATTCCAACCCTTTTTTTGGGTCTTCGCTAAACAATTCTTCTGCTAAATAATCATCGTAGGTCTTTAAATTTCCACCAAAACCTAAAATATTTACTACTTCTTCAAATGATTGTCCTAAGCGCAAGGGCCCCACTCCTTTACCTTCTTCAATAATTACATGTTGGCCCTTTAGCGAAAATGGAAGAGCAATAAAAAAAACAAAAAGGTAAAATAGTCTCATAATTCGAAATGCATTTCTATGTTTAAATGGCGCATAATTTGGTCATATCTCTTCTAATTACCAAATCCTATAATGGTTTGTGAAAGTTCAGGTAATAATATGCTGATTTTTAAATTTTATTTGCCTTTTTTTTGTTTCAATTATATATGGCTTAACTTTTTAAAAACATGAAAAATCATCCTAATGAAATGTGGCTGTTTCTTGATTGCGAATCGAGTACCCACAAAAAAACGAGAGCCCTTGCCAAAAGCATTACACCAAATATTAACGAATTCCCTTTCCAGCATAATAAATTAAGTAAACTTAGATGGGCCGAAATTCTTGATATGTTAGCTATGAAGCCCAAAGAATTATTGAATAAGGCTCACCCCAAATACCAAAAGGAAATCGCAGGGCATGAATATGATGATGATGGCTGGCTCGAAATAATTAGGAATAACCCATGCATGATAAAAGGACCCATCGCAATCATGGATGGGAAAGCAGTATTGTGTATCAATCCAAATGATATATTTAAATTATCTCCTCATCACAAAGAACAAGAATAAGCAGGTTTAAATTCTTTTAATAAAATTCCTAATTTTGCAGGCTATGAAAAAAGTAGCCTTCTATACATTAGGTTGTAAGCTTAATTTTTCTGAGACATCATCAATCATGAGGATGTTTCAGCAACACGGTTATCAAAAAGTTGAATTTAATGACACTCCGGATATTGTTGTTGTCAACACCTGTTCAGTAACAGATAATGCTGATAAAAAATGTCGACAAGTAGTAAAAGAAGCAAAAAAAATAAGTGAAAATCCATTCATCATCATTATTGGTTGCTATGCTCAACTAAAGCCAAAAGAAATCGCAGAAATACCTGGGGTGGATGCCGTGCTTGGTGCAGCTGAAAAATTTAGGTTGATAGAATTGCTTGATGGATTTGAGAAGCATCCAAAAACACAGGTTTATGCTCAGGATATTGCGGAGACTACCATATTTAATAATGCCTATTCATTAAACGATCGCACGCGAACCTTTCTTAAAGTGCAGGATGGCTGTGATTATTCCTGTTCGTTTTGTACTATTCCTCTAGCCAGAGGAAAAAGTAGAAGCGATACCATTGCAAATGTTGTAGAAGCAGCCAAAACCATTGCAGAAAATGAAGTAAAAGAAATTGTTCTTACGGGAGTAAATACCGGAGATTTTGGAATCCGGAATGGAAATCGGGAAGAAAATTTTCTTGATCTCATCCAGGCACTTGACAATGTTGAGGGTATTGAACGTTTTCGTATTTCTTCGATAGAACCCAATTTACTCCATCAGGAAATTATCGAGTTTGTATCAAAATCAAACAAATTTGTTCCTCATTTTCATATTCCGCTACAATCCGGGAACAACAAAATGCTCAAATTGATGAGGAGACGTTATATGAAGGAATTGTATCGCGAACGTGTAAATTTCATTAAAAAAACGATCCCCGAATGCTGTATTGGCGTTGATGTAATTGTCGGTTTTCCAGGAGAAAGTCATGAAGATTTTCTGGAAACATACCAGTTTTTAAATGAACTGGATATTTCCTATCTACATGTGTTCACCTATTCAGAAAGGCCAAATACACAGGCTCTGGATTTGGGAAATGTTGTGCCCATGAAAGAGCGAAATAAAAGGTCAAAAATGCTGCGTACATTATCTGAAAAAAAACGCAGATTTTTCTATGAACAGCATGTAGGAAAAAGGATGACTGTCTTATTTGAAAAGGACGTAGAAGGTGGAAAAATCCATGGATTTACAGATAATTATATCCGGGTTGCAGTTGACTTTTCTTCAGAATTAATTAACCAATTAAAGGAAGTCATATTGACAGAAGTTGGGGCCAATGGAATAATGAAAGGTGAATTGATTACAATTCAGGAAAACGTGTATTAAACTCCTATTTCTTAACAAACCGTTCTTCGCGATTGTCAATATAGAGGAAGTAAAGCCCGGCTTTCAAATTATTTAACTCGATCTCCTTGCCTTTGCCTTTTGTAATTTGATTTCCATATGCATCAACTACTGCATAATCCGATGCTCTTGATAATGTGATTTTGTCGACAACCAACGTTGGGAAAAAACTGATTGGATCTACATCGTTAAAGTAATTAAAAACCTGGCTGAAAAATATCTTACTATCATTTTGAACATATTTAAGTCGGTATTTATTCTCACCGGTATGATGTTCTGGTTTCAAATCATATTGATTGGATTCGAAAGATCCTTTGCCACTAATAGTTGAAATATTTACCCAACTTTTATTTTTGTATTGCTCCAAATAAAACTTGCCATAGGGCAATTCTCCTATAGTAGACCAATTGACGGAAAGCGCATCTGCATTGACCATTAAAAACTGAAATTTGCTCTTACTTCTGATAACCTGGGGATTGATGATTTTGGGAATACAACCATCTTTATGCACTATTTTTATCAATACAGGATCACCAACTTCTAAATGCGAAAGGTCGATCTCAAAGGCCGATGTTTTTGGAGAAGTATTAATCAGGCGTTCATTCAGATAAACTTCTGATGCACAAAAATTGATTTTATCTTTTGACAATGGGTTTTGGACATAAACATTTTTTCCCTGATACTCCCCAGTCATGGTGTATTCCGTGCTCTGCGCTATGGTATAAAGCGAAATAAAAAATGGTATGAGAAAAATGCTATATTTCAATCTTTTTAAATCTTACTATTAGGCCCAAATTTTATCGCAAAATTGTTTATTTCTCCCTTAGAAACAAAAATCTTTTTAATATGTTAATAAAATCTAAGTCTATTCAACTCCAGGCTACTAATTCTTTGTAATCACGTTTTCAAGTTGATCCAGATTTTCCTTCATAATATAAACGAAATCTCCATACTTCGGCTTGTTTGCACATGGATCAAAGACTATAAATTTTATTTTCAAACGATCGAGCATAGACTCGATAGCCTCAATAGGTTTACTTTCCCAAATCATAATAACCGACTCATGATCCGTTATCATTAATTCCAATTTTTTCCATTGGTCTTCTGAAGGCATTTCATTGGGTTCCCAGTGCAAACTTGACAAACTTAATCCATAACCGGATTGTAGGTATTGGTAAACTGGATGCGAAGTGATGATTTGGCGATATGGTGACTTAGATACCCACATATTCATCCTTTGGTCAAGTGCAAAGAGTTCAGATCGCAGGGTCATATAATTTTGATTGAATTGCTCTTTATGGTCAGGCATAAGTTCAGAAAAAGCTTTTGAAATGGATTCCGCTTGTCGGACTGCAATTTTGAAATTGAGCCAGGTGGTAAAAGCGGTCCCCTTGTGTACATGAGCTCCTTCTTTACCATGGCTATGTTGCACATCATCATGTGCTTCAATCCATTGATCCTTAAACCCGATGGATGTGTCGACTATTTTGGATGAAGGCAAACTTACTCGTTCCAACCATTGTTCATATCCGGAGCCGTTTAATACGATTAGCTGGGCATTTTGAAATATTCCTAACTGTTCAGGTGATGGCATCCAATAGGCAGGATCACCTTCAATTATTGGGAAATTGATATCCATAAAATCTCCGGCAATGATTTTGGCAAAATAATATAGCGGATAATTGGAAACAGCGACGATAGGTTTGTTGGAATTATTTCCATTTGTACTTTCTTTTTGGGAGTCGCAAGATCCAAAAAGCAACAAAAACACTAAAAAAAGGATCTTTACGTATGTCATTAGAGTATAAATTGATTTATAAAACGATCAACAAAAATGCCAGTTAAGGAATATAATACTCCCGCAAATACCAGACTAACACAGATCAACATGATCATCTCAAAGGATAAGATTTCGACTATCTTTAACCGGCTCGACCCAATGGTATACATCGTATAAATTTCATGTTTTCTTAAACGAAGCGTTAGCGTGACAATCAGAATAAGAATTAAGGTTGTTGCCAATCCCACCAACAGAAACATCGAATCAAATATCTGTTTAATTCTAAAAATACTTTCCAACCATATATTTACAATTTGCTCAGGCACTACCATTTGCTGTTCAAATTCGCCGGATGCAAAACGTCCCCTTAAAATTGTTTCAGCTTTATGATCCTTCGGGATAACAATAAAGGAACTCAATGGAAAATCGTCTATTTCTCCATGAAAATGAAATGAATCCATGTTTTCAGTGCTAATAGAATTATATAAATAGAGTTTAGCTCCAGCATGTATTCCACCTGAATCACGTGCAATCACAATACTTTGATCATAATTATTTGTCAGATCTTCATGTCCATGCCCCAATCCCATGATTACCCAATTGGTTTTAATATCCACGAAAATAGCCTGGTCGTCATGAGATGCCGATGGTTTTAATACACCAACAACATTCATTTTTAGTGGATAAACTCCAGCTAAGTCAAAGAAATTTTCAGAGTCAGTTATTAGGCTATCTCCCACATCAACGTTTAATCGTTCTGCCACAGCACTCCCAAGAACACATTCTCCCACATATGCAATTTGTCTTCCCCTTTGAATGGTCAGGCTACGAAAATTAAAATATTCAAGATCAGTAGCCACAATTGGAAATCCCCTAGCAGCATACATGCAAGCAAATGGAATAACAATACCAAAATCCAGAGATTGAATTTTTTTCATGGATCTCATTGGTATATTTTCAATTTTTTCGCGCTTAAAATAAAGTGTGTTGATCACCAGATCTGTTGCACTGCCTTTAGCACCGACAATCAATGGCGTAGTTTTAGCCCGAACTATGATCTGAGTTTCACTTTCGTGAATTAAACGTTTCAATCCATTTGGGAGATAAATGATGATCCCCAAAGAAAAAATCAATACCAGCGACCTGCCTCGATGAAAGGTTATGTACTTAAATGCCAGGTAGCAACTTTGTAACATTATGAATTTTTATATATTTTTTTAAAATCAACTATTCGGTCAAACTCTGGCAATAATTCATGATCGTGGGTCACAGTAACAAGTGTTGAACCTTTATGATTAACATATTCAAAAAGGATTTTCATAATGATCTCCCGGTTTTCAGGATCAAGATTCCCAGTTGGCTCATCGGCCAGAATTATTGATGGATCATGGATTAGTGCCCTGCAAATCGCCACGCGCTGTCGCTCACCTTGCGATAACTTTTGAGGATATTTGCTAAGTTTATTCTCGATATGCAGCATGGATGCCATCTTCGCAGCTTGTTTTCGTGCTTCATTATTCAACTTCAAAACTTTATTGATTCGATATGGAAGCAGTATATTGTCCATTGAGGTCAGGTAATCCAAAAGCTTAAAATCCTGAAAAACAAACCCGATGTTGAGTAGGCGAAAAGATCGTCGTTCCGACTCTGACAGGGAATTTAAGTTTTTCTCATCAATGGTTATCTTCCCCAATTGAGGCAGGTAAATTCCAGAAATCAAATTGAGTAATGTAGTTTTACCAAAACCACTTGGACCAATTATTGCAGTTTTTGTGCCGGTATCGAAAGACAATTCATCAAATTGCAACCGAAAATCAGCATTTGGATAACCAAAAGATATGTCAGTTAAGCGAATCATCAAGACAATCGAACTTCTTTTAGTATATCAATATCAACCATTTTCCACACGCCATCAACAGGTTTTATTCTGATGATGGCATCATATTGATTGATGCGTTTGTGTTTGTGCCCCCAATGGCCAATCTCTCCTTTTACAATCCAATTGCATCGATATGCCAGCCCTTCATTTTGGTCTTCTTCCAACTCAACATTATTAAGCACAATTTCATTGACTTTTGCATCCAACCCTCCCTGATTCTCAATCACCATACTCTCCCGCATTTTCAAATAGATCTTTTGCAAAAGTTCTTCATCATTGCTAACTGCAAGCCGATCATACACTTCACTCTCCTCCCGAAAATCGAATGAGCGGTATGTATTTGTAAGCAAATGGTAAATTATTGTTTTTGCTTCAGGAACCGAATAAGATGTCTTCTCAAGAAAAGGAACGGCTACTTTGAAACCTATTGGATAAGCTAAAATGGCCAATAAAATAAAGAGTACAAAAATGAATTTTTTCCATTTGGAAATTCCAGATAAGCTCCAGCGATTCATGAATAAAAAAACGATTATCATCAAGATGAAACCAATCGTAAATGCGGGCATCACAATTTGTTTTTTTTCTACTTTTTGCGCCGTTACTGTTGGAATTGTATAATGTTTCAAAAAATTTGTCCATCGAAATACACTGTCTGAAGGCTGCAAATCATACGGCCAGGGCCCTGCCGGATCAATGGTCAAAGCAGGAACATGTTGAATTCTTTCATTGAACAAGTCCCAATGCACTGTGATCTCTGATGGCAGCCCAATATGTGGGTAAGCTAATATAACTCCTATTATAGCAGAAC
>JAHEMV010000279.1 GCA_024643455.1 Cytophagales bacterium | reverse complement strand
ATTTCTCTTTATTCCAAACCTTTAGATCTCAACAGTGCTGACCGCTCCGTCCTTCAATCACTTTTTATTTTATCTGAGGAACAGATTTCAGGGATATTGGAATATCGGAAAATGTATGGGAAATTTCTAAGCGCATATGAATTATTGTCTGTCGAAGGATTTGATAAGGAAACAGTAGAACAGATTTTGCCCTTTGTATCAATAGTTGCTAATGCCAAAGAGTCTTTTAGATCGAGCATAGGCAATCCGGACAACAATGAATTATTTTTGCGCTATCAGACTACTTTGGAACAGAAAAAAGGGTATACACCGCCAGACACAAGTAGTACTGGTAAAATTACTTCTCGCTATGCTGGAAATCCGGGTAGAATTTATGGTAGATATTTGTTTGCAAAAGAAAGCCAGTACAGTTTGGGATTTACCTTCGAAAAAGATCCTGGAGAGCAGATTGTTTGGGATAAAAAATCTTCGAGGTATGGACTAGATTACTATTCTTTTCATTTGATGGTGGAAAATAAATGGATCTTTAAAAAAATTATTATTGGTGATTTTTCCATGGATTTTGGGCAAAGTCTGGTGTTTGGATCAGGCGTTAGGATGGGTAAAGGTTACGAACCAATAACGACGATAAGGCGAAATAACATGGGCCTTAAGCCGTACCGGTCTGTTTATGAAAACAAGGATTTTAGTGGTATTGCAATTTCGTCAGGCTCAAAATCTTTAGAATTCAATGTTTTTTATTCGCTCGTTAAAAGAGATGCCATTTTGAGAGCGGATTCAGAGATAGATTCAGATCAGTACATTTCCTATATTCAAACCATTGGATTACATCGCACTCTTTCAGAAATCAACGCAAAACATAAACTCTCCGATCAGTCATTTGGTGGAAATATAAATTTTAAAACAAATAACAGAAAACTTGAAATTGGTTTAAATGGTATTTGCACCAAATTTAGCTTACCAGTCCAGCCAACTATCAAAAAATACAATCAATTTGAATTCAAAGGATTGCGAAATGCACTAGGAGGAGTGTATTTCAATTATCATCTAAAGAATGCCCATATTTTTAGTGAGATGGCAATTTCTGAAAGTAAAGGAAAGGCTATTGCTGCTGGCATTGTTGCCAGCCTGTCATCCCAAGTTCAAATTTCACTACACTTGCGGAGTTATGATAAAAATTACCATTCATTTTACGCAGAAGGTTTTGGGGAAAATACCAAAAATGCCAATGAGCAGGGAGTGTATTGGGGGATTAAGCTAAATCCAGTTTCTGGATTGATATTGGCTGCTTACTATGATTTCTATCAATTTCCCTGGTTGAAATATCAAGTAGATAAACCCAGCTCTGGAAAAGATTTCATGTTTTCAACTACATATGAATTAAGTAAGCAATTGAGTTTTAGAGCTCAATACCGGTATAAATCCAAGGAAATAAACAATACAAAAGAGGGATTTCAAGTTGCCCAAATTGTGCCTAAATCTACAGATAGACTACTATTAGATATGAATTATTGGATAAATGCCAATTACTCCATTAAAACAAGAATACAATACTCCAGGGTGGATTTTAACCATACACGTACAAGTGGATTTATTTTATCACAGGACCTTAATTACACCAATAAACGAATCACATTTTCAACTCGATTTGCACTTTTTGATACTGACAATTACGATAATCGTCAATTTATTTATGAACGTGATTTATTATATGTTTACAGTGTCCCTTTTTTTTATAATAGAGGAGCACGATTTTATTTTCTTGCAAAATATCAAATAGCTAAAAAAGTTACCTTTTGGTTTAAATATTCAAAAACGAACTATTTCAATATAGACACTATAGGTTCAGGACTGGAAGAAATTGATGGTGATAATGTATCAAATATAAGCCTCCAAACCCGTTTACGTTTTTGAATTCTACATTATAATTTTATTTTATTATTAAATAATTTATTTTTACCTATGTAGCGATGCATTTAAAAAATTAGTGCGAAATCCACTCTTAATTAAGATTATTTTATAGCGATTGTATTTTAGCTGTTTTTTAAATTGTTGAGTTTTGTATACTCAAGCATTGAACCTAACCTTAATGACGTATGGAGGATTTACAGAGACTCGTTAGAATTATCTCTAAACGAAAGCAACGGCAATATCCGCTACTTGAGCTGAAGAGTATTAATGAAAATTCAAGTAAAGAGAATATTTTCTTTCGATATATTAAAAAAGGCATAGTCAATTCCGATGATGAAGCCTCAAAATTAATATATGGCGCCAAAAGTGATGATGATCGCTTTCGAATGTTAAAATCAAGATTGAAGCAAAAGTTGCTGAATCATATGTTTTTCCTTGATTTTACAGACAATAATCAAAAAGCGTCTAATCAATTTGAACAAGAATGTATACAGCAATTGCATCAGGCTAAAATGCTTTTGTTCACCGGAGAATATAGAATAGCTAAAAGTTTGGTACTGAAAGCACTCACGACTGCCGAGCGATGTGAATTCACAAAATATATTATCAACTGCCTGGAAGATCTAGTACGTATTTATAGTGAAAATTGTCAGCCCCACCTATTTGATGATGTAGTTGCAAGGTTAAAAGAGACGAGGGAAATTTATAAAACGGAAGAAGAAGCTCGTGAGCATTTTTACTATATAAAAATGATGGTTATCAAGTCCGTTAATTCGAGGAAAAAAAATCTTGAAAATGCAGCTGAAAGCATAATTAAACTTGAGAAGTTATATTCCCAGACGAAATCATACAATATTTTTGAATATCTGTTTCAGCTTACCCTATTGCATAAAGAATTGACTGGAGATTATCAAGGGATCATTACTTTGCTAAAAGAGGTAGAAAGAAAAAAATTCAAGGGAAACCCGTTGAATGAAAATAGACTTGAATCTAGCCAGATCATATTATCTATGGCTTTTGCATACTTTAAGGCTTGGGATTTTGAAAAAGGAATTGCATTTATAGAAAAGAATATAGATTTGTTTGAAGAGGCCTCTGGTGAGTGGTATAGTCTTCAGGAAACGTATTTTCTTTTAGCAATATTTAGTAAAAAATATAAGACTGCAAATAAAATAATTGATAGTGTTTTCGAAAATAAGGCTTTTGAAAAATTATATAATGATGAGAAAGATAAGTGGAAATTGTTCAATGCTTATTTTAATCTAATTCATTCTGGCAAATTTTTTATACGGAACGCTAACTATGCAACTATGCTTGGAAAAATTCCGATTTATGACAAAGACAAAGAAGGATTTAATGCAGCAATTATCATATTACAGTTTATGTATTTTTTGGAGCAGGGTCAACTTGATGAATTGACTAAAAGAAGGAATGAGCTCAAAGGCTTTATGGCAAATCACTTTAAGGAAAATTTCAGCTATAGGTCTAGGACAATTTATAAATTATTAAATATTGTAGTCGAAAATAAACTGGATCTAAAAAAGATACAATTCAAAAGCCGGTATCTAATCAAGAAACTAAACGAAAATCAAATTGTTGGCAATGCTTATACGGAGATGGAAATAGTCCCTTATGAGCATTTATGGGATTTGATTATCAATCTACTTCGATATAATGGTGTGAGGAGTTTTTAATTTACCAAGAAACGGAGCTCTAAAAAGTATTAAAAATCCATATAGCCGGTTTTTGCGATTGACTATGTGGATTTTTTTCTGGCAAATATACAATCCTTTAAAATTAAAAAAAGCACTTACAAATTTTACTTCGTAAGTGCTTGATTGTTAATGTGGGCCCTACTGGATTCGAACCAGTGACCCTCTGCTTGTAAGGCAGATGCTCTGAACCAGCTGAGCTAAGAGCCCAATTCCTTAAACTGCGTTATTGTTTAGCTGTTTAATTTGGGAATGCAAAGGTAAAATAGATTTCGATTTTTGCAAATTGTTTCTTTATAAAATCAATTCAATTTCACCTTTTGGATCAATAATTGCTTTTCTTTGTGCTGTCAAAAATTAATTCCAAAATTAAGTATTTGGAAGTCAAATGAATAGAATAAAAATCATAAAAAGAGTATTACTCTGGTTTGGACTAATATTTATTGTAACCATAAGTTCAGGTATCATTTTTTCCATTGTTTATAAGGATGATATCATCGGATATTTTATAAAGGAAAGCAATAAATACATTACAACTCCAATTGAAGTAGGCAAAATTGAAATATCAATTTTTAATCATTTTCCAAATATTTCGATAAACCTGCAAAATGTAATTGTAAAGGAGGGCACCAAAGATCATTTGGGAATTTTAGGTAAGGCAAAAACCATTAGTTTTTCTTTTAATCCGATCGATATTTATTATAAAAATTATACGATCAGTGGCATTTATTTTTCGGATGCTGAAGTAAATCTCAGGGTAGATGAGGAAGGGATGGCTAATTACCTTTTTTATAAAAAGGATTCTTTAAATAAAAATGGAGGAGTGTTTTCCTTGCAAAATATAAAGGCAGAAAATATAAAAATTGACTATCTAGATGTACGCTCGGACTATCATGTAGCCTTTTTTATAAAAAATGCTCAATCAGAATTGACTCAATCCAACAATCTTTTAAATGTATCTGCAAAAGGCGAGATGGTTTCCGATGAAATAAAAGTTGGGGATAGGAAATTTTTTGATAATAAGGAGATTCTTATAAAGACGGATTTTGAATATGATTTGCAAAACAAGGTATACGAGTTCACAACAGGTAAATTGGTTATAGATCAGGGAGAATTTGAGGTACTTGGTTTGGTCAACGTAAATGAAAGAAATCTTGATATGAAATTTAATGGTATTAATACTTCATTTCAAACCATTAATTCTCTTCTATCCAATGATCTTTCACGATACTTTAAAGAGTATAAAAGTAATGGTGAGGCCTATTTTTCGGGAGTTGTTTCTGGTGGTTACGGAGGGAAGCTAAATCCACAAGTGACTTTGGAATTTGGAGCAAAAAGTGCTTCATTTTTTCATCCGAAATATAAAAAACAGATTAAAGATGTGAATTTGACGGGGCACTTTTCATCCGGGAAGAATAATTCGCCAATAAATTATCGACTCGATTTGAAGAATTTTTCTTGCCGTTTGGAAGAGAAAATGCTGGAGGGAAGTCTGGTATTACAGAATTTTAATGATTATGATATTGATCTGATTCTAAAAGGTGAAGTGGATGTAAATTCTCTTTTACTATTATTTCCAAGGAAATATGTTAAAACAGCCTTCGGAAATTTGAAACTTGACGTGCACGTCAATGGTAAGTTACAGAATCCAACTTTGACAAGGAATATACAGGCAAATGGAGAAGTTGATTTGCAGAATATAAGTTTTGTATTGACTGGAGAAAAATTGCCTTTTAATAAGCTTAATGGTTCTTTGGCATTGCGGAACAATGACTTGGCAATTAGCGATTTCAGTGGATATGTTGGTAAAAGTGATTTCAGGATTAATGGATTTATAAAGGATATCTCAAAAATTATATTAACTAAAAACAAATCTTATAAACTTCAGGCTGATTTCAAATCCAAGCATTTGGATTTTGATGAATTGCTGAAAAGTAACTTTGCTTCGCGTGATACTACTTCTAATAAAAATTCAAAATATGAATTCACAATTTCACCTACAATTTCATTGGATTTGAATTGCGATATAGATCATTTAAACTTTAAACGGTTTCGTGGGGAGTCGATTTTAGGTCAGATTGAGATCAACAGGGAAGTGGCTTATCTGAAAAATATTTCTTTCACATCCATGGGTGGAAGGGTAAATATCAGCGGATCTGTCAATAGCAGAAAGGAAAACTTGATCGAAGTATGGTCCGATGCTAACCTTTATAATATAAATATTGATAGTGTTTTTTACGTTTTTAAAAATTTCAACCAAGATTGGCTGGTCGATAAAAATCTAAAAGGACAGCTCGACGCGGATGTAAATCTTTTTATGACTCTAAATAAAAACCTGATATTAAATAGTAAGTCCATGGTGGCCAACATCAATACTTCCATCACAAATGGAGAGTTAAATAATTTTGAGCCGATCATGAAATTATCAAAATTTGTAGAAGAGGAAAGCCTCGCTAATATGCGTTTTGCACATATGACCAATGAGATTAGGATTGAAAACAGGATAATATATTTGCCTGAAATGGAAATCAAGTCCAATGTGTCCAATATACTAATCAGTGGCACACATACTTTTGATAAGGATATTGATTATCATCTAAGCGTTCCATTAAAAAGTTTTATTCGTATTTCGAAGAAAAAAGATTTCACCCAAAGCGCTAGAAACGGCATGAATCTTTTATTAAAAATCACTGGGAATACCTCAGATTACACTATTTCCTATGACTCTCAGGCGCTCAAAGAAAAATTTATAAGCAGTTTTTCTGATGAAGGAGAGGAATGGAAAAAAATAAAGAAAGGAGAACCAGTAAATGAGCAATCTACGCCAGAGCTTGAAGAAGAGTACTTTGATTTTGACGAAGATGATTCTTCTCATGAATAAATTAGCCTTCAATAATATTTTTGCTTAGCAAGGTAATTTGATACGTAATCATGTACCCCATTTTCTAGCGTATGGAAAGAATAGTCGAAACCAATTGATCTTAATTTATTCATGTTAGCCTCCGTAAAATATTGGTATTTATCACGAATATCTGCTGGGGTATCAATAAACGAAATATTTTCCTTTATCATCAATGAATTAAAAACAGCATGGGTCAGATCCAGAAATGATCTTGCTTTTCCTGAGCCAAGATTGTAAATGCCGGAATTCTTGCGATGATGCATGAGAAAAACACAAGCTTCTACGACGTCCTTTACATAAATAAAATCTCTCATTTGCGCACCGTCCTTGAATTTAGGATTGTGAGATCGAAACAGATTCATCCCACCAGTCTTTTGTATTTGATTAAAAGCATGCAGGACGACTGAAGCCATTCTCCCTTTATGATATTCGTTTGGGCCATAAACATTAAAAAATTTTAAACCTGCCCAGAAAAAAGGGGCTTTATCTTGTTTGAGTGCCCATTTATCAAATTCATTTTTTGATTCCCC
>JAHEMV010000278.1 GCA_024643455.1 Cytophagales bacterium | reverse complement strand
AGCAACAAAGGAAACTCACCTAGCTCTATATCTCCTATTTTTACCAAATCAATAAAAATTAAGCTACAAAAATACCAGCTTTTTATTTGTGTTGAAATTTTTAGCAGCGAATACTGGTGTATAAACGAAAAGATACCGTTTTTGAAGGCTTGATTGTTGCAAAACGTGGCTTGACGATTTATCCATCGAATTCTAAATTGATAAAACCATTGTAATGTTTAAATTCAACAAACAATTAAATTGTTAAACTTATTCGCCTAGAGCATAATTCCACTAATTTTTTTCTTGTATAAAAGCTAAAATTGAAATTATGAAGAACCGATATCTATTACTGCTTGGTCTATGTTTTTTAACATTACAATTTTCATTTTCTCAGTCTGTTTCCAGTATATCCTGGTGGAATCCTGATCAAAATGAATATAAAGTGATTGAAGGACAAGGTTGGTCTGAAAATGTAGCTGGAATCTATGATCGCCTTCCAAAAGATGCAGAAAAAAATGTCCGCGAGTCTGTCTGGAATTTATCCAAACACACTGCAGGATTATCCATCAGGTTTAGGAGTAATTCAAGTAATATCATTGTTCGGTACAAAGTTAATGGTAACTATGCCATGCCACACATGCCGTCTACAGGTGTTAGCGGTGTTGATTTATATGCAAAGAACAGTGATGGCGATTGGATGTGGTGCAGAGGTAAATATTCTTTTCAGGATACCATCACGTATAATTTTGAAAATATCAATCCCGATGATGCTTATCACAACCTGGGAAGGGAATACCAGTTGTATTTACCTCTTTATAATTCTGTTGAATGGCTCGAAATTGGTGTTCTGGGAAATACTTCATTTCAACCTTTGCCAGTTCGTCAGGAAAAACCAATTGTAATATACGGTACCTCCATTGCCCAAGGAGGTTGTGCTTCACGACCAGGTATGGCCTGGACTTCCATTTTAGGGCGAAAAATGGACAATCCGCTTATTAATCTTGGTTTTTCTGGAAATGGACGACTTGAACCTGAGGTAATAAACTATATAAAAGAAATTGATGCAAAGATTTATATTCTGGACTGCCTACCCAATTTAGGTTTAAATGAAAACCGGACTGAAGACGAGGTACGCCAGCTAATTATTAATTCTGTGAAAGAGTTAAAAAAAGCCCACCCAAGCGTTCCGATTTTATTGGCTGAACATGCAGGATATAGCGATGGAGAGACTAATATTGAAAGACATGAAACCTATACGCAACTAAATCAACTGCAAATGGAAACATTTGCCCAGTTAAAAAATGAAGGAATTAATAATCTCTATTTATTGCCAAAAGAAGCAATGAATCTTGGCCTGGATAGTTTTGTTGACGGAACGCATCCTACTGATTTGGGAATGGTCCAATATGCCAAGGCTTATGAATCCTATTTACGTAAAATTTTCAACGAGCCTGTTGGCACGAGCTCTACTACTATTCCAGTTACCCAGTTAAGAGAACCCGGAAATTATATTTGGGAACAACGACACGAAGAACTTTTGAGAATGAACAAAGTCGATCCTCCAAAAATTTGTTTCTTCGGCAACTCAATCACTCACTTTTGGGGTGGTGATCCTAAAGGTCCTTTCAGGAATGGAGGTGATACCTGGGATAAAAATTTTGATGGCTTGAAAATCCGGAATTTTGGTTTTGGATGGGATCGAGTAGAAAATGTGTTATGGAGGATATACCATGAGGAATTGGATGGTTTTAGCGCAGAACAGATCATTTTAATGATAGGAACAAATAATCTACAACTAAACTCCGATGAAGACATCATCAATGGACTTGAGCTCCTGGTCAAAGGTATAAATACCAGACAACCGCATGCAAGGCTGACTTTGATTGGCATTTTGCCCAGAAGGGAACAAGAAGACCGCGTCCACTTTTTGAATTTAAAAATTTCGCAGCTTGCCGGAATGATGGACATTCGTTATAAAGACATAGGTAAAGTTTTGCTGAACTCAGATCATAAAATTGAAGAATCCAACTTTTCAGATGGATTGCATCCAAATGAAAAAGGATATTCACTATTGGGCCCGATTTTGAGGAATTATTTAATAAATTAACCGAGAATTCCTACCAACAATTTCATGAAACGAATCCAACTATTTGAATTTGAAGATTTAAGTTGGTTTCCACAATGGCTAAGAAAATGCCTTACCCGCATGATGGTCGTAATGCATAACTTGCTCAATACCTCAGAAGAAATGGCAGAACTGGTCAATCGAGGATTAGCCTGTACTGAAAACAATACCATCATTGATCTTTGCTCTGGCAGTGGAGGGCCAATGCCAAAAGTGATGAAGGTTTTGAAGGAAAAATTCAAGGTTGAGAATCCAAAAATGATCATGACCGATTTGTTTCCGAATCAACATTATGCCCAAAAGATCAATATTGAAAACCATGGGGGAATCATCTATATAAAAGAACCTGTTGATGCAGTTACAATAGATGGGAAAATGAAGGGTCTTAGAACTATGGTTGGAAGCCTCCATCACATGAAACCAGCAATGGCCAGAAAAATCCTTCAAAATGCCATGGAATGCAGACAGCCTATTTGCACATTTGAAATCAGTGATAACAGTTTCCCGAAAGCGATTTGGTGGATCGCCGTTCCAATCAATATCCTCTCTTCGCTATTTATTTCAATCATGGTGAAACCGATAACCTGGCAGCAAATATTATTTACCTATCTGATTCCGATCATCCCGCTTACGTTTGCATGGGACGGGGCTGTTTCCAATGCAAGAACCTACACGCTGCGGGACATGGATATACTGTTAATGGGATTGGAATCTGAAGATTATATATGGGAAAAAGGTGTAATTAACGGAAGGTCGAAAAAAATATATTTGCTTGGTCTGCCAAAAAAATAACACCCTCATGTTTCCATCGAGGGTGTTTAGATTGTGGTTGATATTTCTATTTACCAATCATAAGGCCTTTCAAAGAATACAATATTGCAAGAACATCCTTTTTGGTTTCCTCAGATTTGCCATGTTTGTCCAATACACCCATAATGTCATCTATCACATGCATATATTCGGTGGCATTGATATTCATGCCCCGATGCGTAGTTGTCATATCCCGGCCTTCATACTTTTGAGGACCGCCAGCGCCAGCGCAAAAAAAGTTCACCGTGTGTTTTTTTAGTTGTTCGACGTATTCAGGGCGTTCTAAGTAAGGTAAAAATCGAGCACTGATTGCTGGATTGTTCATATGTGCCTCCAGGACTTCATTAACAATTGTGATAAGTTCTTCTTCACCACCCAATCGTTCATAAAGTGTTGCGGTTTTTTCTTTTACTGCTTCCATGGTATTTAAGATTTAGTTAATAATTAGATTTTTCCAATTCAAATGATAACCCAATATTAAGAAGCTAAAGGTCGAAGGTCTATCACATTTGATTCAAAGAATCATAGATTTAATTCAGTAATAAAATTAGAAAGCCAACTATTTTACAAGATTTGATGGCAGCACTCCAAATCGTTTTTGGAAACACTTAGAAAAATAAGACGGGCTGTTGAAGCCAACATTAAAAGCGATCTGGGCTACATTTCCTTTTTTAGTTTCGATGAGATTTAATGCCTTTTTAAGACGGAAATCTCTAATGTATTCATTTGGGGATAGCCCGGTTATGCTGGAAACTTTTCGGTAAAACTGGGACCTGCTCAATCCAACCTGTTTCCCAAAAATTCCCACATCAAATTGTGGATCATTCCAGATAGATTCAGTAGTATCAATCAATTTATTGATAAATTCTTCATCATCCGGACTTAAGATTTGAGCATGAACATCCGGTGATAATCCATTTATATTCTCGCTGTTGTACACGTCCCTGACCTCTGAAGAAATCATCACCTGCTCCTGATTTGCCACTTCACACAAGCGTTTGGCTAGCTGGACTGATTCTCCAAATAACTCGTTTTGGCTTGTAACCGGCAATCCGGCACAAAGACTAATGTTAATATTAAAACTTGATCCCATTGCATTTTTCAGCAAAGACTTCATCTCTCTTTGGATTTCCAATGCACTCATAACGGCATTTGTACCTGACGTAAAGGATATGATCAATCGCTTGCTATCTTTATTTACCTCTCGACCATTAAATTTGTTAATTGATTTTTGAATAAAATCTCTTGCCGAGTTAATGATCTCTATTGCTTTTTCATTATCAATGGTTGATTTCAGCACAAAAATATCCTTCAAACAAATAAACATAATGATTCGATATGCAGATTCATTAATGATTGGCAGATTTGAATCTGCTAGAAAATCATTGGACTGAGGGTCTGTAATCCTCCCTAAAAATGCATTTACAACACTAGACTCAACCTCAATAATTTGATGTGGAACCAGACCATGGGCGTTGTCATGCATGTTTTTTACACAATCTGCATTTGGCGCTTCAACCAGGCAGAATGCGGAGCCTCTTTTTTCATCAAACCAATAGGTGAGCCCTTTACAATGATATTTATGTTGAATTTTAACGTCTTCCCGATGCGCTTCGGCAACGTCTTTAGCTGTTACCGCAAGATCATGGCGGTCCATGTAGATAGGCATAGTGTTGAGTTTAATCAACAATATAGTAAAATTAACGCATTGGATTATATTTGAATATGAGATGGAAATTCCTAATACTTCCTTTTTGTATGATACCGGCATTGGAATGCTCATATCACGGAGTAAAAAAAGGTGAGAATGCTCAAAATCCATGTGATATCTTTTCGTGTGTTCAAGGAGGTGTAGTTCGAGGTGATACTATTCAAAAAAAATTGTCCCTGGTTTTTACTGGTGGTGACTACGCAGACGGCGGAAATCACATTCAAAATGTGTTAAAAAACCATGGAATCAAGGCATCATTCTTTTTTACCGGTGACTTTTACAGGAATCCAGAATTCAGATCTATTATTGAAAATCTAAAACAGGACGGCCATTATTTAAGTGCTCATTCCGACAAACATCTGTTGTATTGTGATTGGACAATCCGGGATAGTTTGCTGGTGACTAAAAATAAATTTATCATGGATTTAAAGGCAAATTATATGGAAATGGAGCGTTTTGGTATCCAAGAAAAAGATGCTCGCTTTTTCCTGCCGCCATACGAATGGTACAATGACAGCATCAGTGCATGGACAAAAGAAGCCGGAATTCAGTTGATCAATTTCACTCAAGGCACCCGATCCAATGCCGATTATACTACTCCAGATATGCCTTCTTATCGTACTAGTGAGGAAATTTATAAATCCATTGTAAATTTTGAAGAGACCTCTGATAACGGGTTAAATGGATTTATTCTATTAATCCATATTGGCACCGCTCCAGAGCGCACGGATAAATTTTACAATCGACTGGATGAACTCATACTTCTTTTAAAAAATAAAGGGTATGAATTTGAACGCGTAGATGAACTGTTAGCCACGAAAAAATAGAATAATTATTTTCTTTTTCCACCTTAAAAATACCTGTATATTCCATTTTCTATTCAAATCATTCTTAGTCCATGAAAAAACTAATACTGATATTTTTACTTATTCCTGTTGTACTCTTTGCCCAGAAAGGCCAGTCCAAACAAGTTTTTATTCGAATCAACCAATACGGATATATCACGGACGAGGCAAAAGAAGCCATTGTTTTTTCAAATGCACCGGTCACTGAAAAATTTGAATTGGTTGCCAAAAAGAGCCAAAAATCCATAACAAGCATTAAAGCTGATCAGATCAAAGCTAAAGGATGGGGAACGTTTAATTATTACTATAAACTCGATTTTTCATCTGTGAAGGTTGAAGATGTATATTATGTAAAGGGATCAAAATCAGGCATACAATCTCAGGATTTCAGCATATCCAACACAGCTTATAAAGGCACTACTGACGATCTGCTCAAATTCCTACAGCAACAAAGATGTGGCTACAATCCTTTTTTGGATATAGTGTGTCATCAACAGGATGGAAGATCTTTCTATGGAAATACGCCCGACTCAACTTATGTGGATGTTTCAGGTGGCTGGCATGACGCTGGGGATCAATTGAAATATTTAATTACAAGCAGCTATGCAACTGCACATATGTTGATGGCATACAAACTTTATCCCAATAAGTTTGCTGACCATGTCAATGCCCTTGGGCAACCTGGACCAAATGGCATTCCGGATGTACTCGATGAGGCCAAATGGGGCCTGGACTGGATTCTGAAAATGCATCCATCACCGGACCAGCTTGTCCACCAGGTGGCTGATGATCGCGATCACAAAGGATGGAAAATGCCCGATCAGGATCCATCCGATTATGGCTGGGGACCAAATAGTTATCGGGCGGCTTACTTTGCCGATGGAAAACCTCAGGGTTTGAACAAATATAAAAGTGAAGCAACCGGGGTGGCTAACCTTGCAGGAAGGAGTGCTGCAGCATTGGCTCTAGGGGTTAATATTTTTATGGAATTTGATTCGGCGTTTGCTATCCAGTGTTTAAAATCCGCTAAAACGGTTTATGCATTGGGTAAGGCAAAAGAGGGTTTTCAGCAGGGAAACTCCTATGGAGCACCATACCGCTACAATGAGCAGACCTGGGCAGACGACATGGAGTGGGGCGCCGCAGAGTTGTACAGAATCACTCAAAATCCATCTTACTTAAACGACGCGAAACGATATGCCCTTATGGCCAATACCGATAACTGGCTGGTGCTGGACTCTGCAGCGCATTATCAGTATTATCCATTCATCAATATGGGTCATTATGCATTATTTGACCAGGTGGAGAAATCGTTTCAAGATACACTAGCTTCTTTTTACCAAACAGAAATTGAACATATCTCCAAACGAGCTAAAACGAATCCATATGGAATTGGTGTGCCTTTTATCTGGTGTTCCAACAACCTGATCACTTCTTTTATCACTGAAGTTATTCTCTATGAAAAAATGACCGACGACAAGCAGTTTCATCAACTAATGCTCGATCATCGTGACTGGTTATTTGGCAAAAATCCATGGGGTACTTCCATGTTTACAGGCATGCCTGCTAATGGCGAATTCCCACTTGATGT
>JAHEMV010000277.1 GCA_024643455.1 Cytophagales bacterium | reverse complement strand
AAAGGAAAGGAAATCATCGAAACCGTACCCATTGATAAGATCGAATTGGGAGGAGTGATTTGCTATGATTATGATTTTCCTTATCTGGCAAAAGCATATGGCCGGAAAGATGCAGACATCGTAGCTGTTCCCTCATCGGATTGGCGCGGAATTGATCCGATTCATACAAAAATGGCTGCCTTTAGATCGATTGAGCAGGGGCATTCTGTGTTGAGATCCACCAGGTTTGGCCTTTCCGCTGCCATCAATCCCGTTGGAGAATTCAATGCACAGATGAGCAGTTTTGATACTAATGATCGCGTGATGATCGCGAATCTTCCAGAAAATAGAATATTTACAATCTACAGCGTGATTGGAGACCTTTTTGTGTATATGTGTTTTGCATTCATTCTCATCTATCTGGTATCAAGATTAAATCTTGTGGCATCCAGGAGGCCACAATGAAATTTCAAACAAAAATTTCAATTTCCTAATTTTGAGGAACAATTCCTTTTGAATGAACATCGAAGTGATCCGCAACTACTGCCTGTCCCGGATGGGAATCCACCTTATGTAAACCTGAATTGCGATCCGGAAGGGACCATCGAGTGGCGGGACCAAAATGAGGATAGCAGGGCCGGGTATCACATGAACAAGATCTTTAGTAAATAGTTATATACTGTAAGTATACTTATTGGAAAAAGCAGGGAATAGCCATGTTGAATTTTTACAAAATCGTAAAGGAAAATCTCAGTTTTAACCGCTTTGAGTTCAGGGAAACGGTTTGCCTGGAGTATACCTGTCCAATAGATGCCGAACAAATTGGCATCTTCTCCCGGAATGATTACCTGGTGTATGTATTAAGTGGAAAGAAAACATATAAAACCATCAATGGAGAATGGACGCTGGGACCAGGGGAATCGCTGTATCTGAAAAAGGGAGCAGAAATCATCCACCAGTATTTTGATGATGAATATTGCATGCTGGCCTTTTTTCTATCAGACGAATTGATCAAGGAGACCATGGATGAAATGAAAGGGATGACCCTTCTGCACTGTGAACAGGACCCGGATGAGTTTTCTGCTGCCGTGGTTCAGACCTCAGAATATCTGGAAGGATATTTTCACTCCATGCTCACCTATTTCAGGGGGATCGGCCGCCCGCCGGATCATATACTTGTATTAAAGTTAAAGGAGTTGTTGCTGAACCTCATCAACAGCGATCCCCTTCTGGCTTCTTATTTTAAAAGCCTGACCTTTTCTGACAAGCCTTCTCTGCAGCAGGTTATGGAGAAAAACTTTTGTTTTAAACTCCGGATTGAGGATTATGCTGAATTATGCCACAGGAGCCTTTCTACCTTCAAACGCGATTTTCAAGAGATCTATAATGAAACCCCCGGTAGATGGATCATGAAAAGACGTGTGGAACGCGCTGCAAATATTCTGGCCAACTCAGACCAGAGCATCTCGGAAATTGCCTTCGAAACCGGATTTGAAGACCTCTCACACTTCAGTCGCGTTTTCAAAAAAATCACAGGCAAAAATCCCACGGAATATAAAAAGTCATTGTCTTTTTAATCCTTTTTCTGTATTTGGACGAATTAGTCAAGCGATTGGACATATAGGCAAAATACAACTGGTGCATAGTTCTCAACTTTGCAATGAACAAAACAACGAGAGCTATGAACAACTTATTCAACTACACCGCAACCGGCACCAAGGACCTGACAGTTCCCAATTACTTCCTGACAAAAGAGAATGATGCCATCATCCCCAGATCTTCACAGCCTGGACTTTTGAATCCCGAGCTTGCCTATCAGATGGCATCCGGCCTGCTACCTGACCTCCGTGAACTGTGCCTTAACATGGAGGATATATTAAAAAATAACATGGCTCCATTTTCTGCATTGCATTTTATTCCGGCAATGAAGGGATTGAAAGAAATTGACAAGGATCAGGTGAAGAAATATCTCAAAAATCAAGAAACCAGACATGTCCTTTTCTCCAATGAATACTTCGAGCTGGTGCTCAATCTCTGGAAACCAGGCAGGGCTACGGATATTCATGGTCACCCAGGTGGGGGTTGCTTGTTTAAGCTTCTGGCGGGGAAAATGGAGGAACTTCGTTATACCCCGGAGCGTTCCCCAAAGCTGCTATCCATGAATAGTCTGCGAAGTGGTGCCATGACTTACATCGATAATAGCATCGCCTATCATCAGGTTGGAAATCCCTATGGTTCACCGGCCATCAGCATACATGTATATCTAAAATAAAATCATTAACGAAAACAAATCAATTCATTAATAATCAATAAAATCAAACATTATGGAAACAAAGAAAAAAATGGTAATCGTTATCACCCATGGTCTTGACAACGAACGCTCTTCGGTAGCCTGGAGTATAGCTAACGGCGCTATAAATAATGGACTGGATCTGTCGATCTTTTTGGTGAGTTCAGGAGTTGACTGGGTTCACAAAGGTTACGCCGAACGCGCCCGTCCGAATCCTGAAGATCCAACCATGAAGGAAATGATTCAGAAAGTGGTGGATAATGGATGTGCGATCGGGGTTTGCCCTCCGTGTGCCAAGGTGAGAAGCTACGAAAAGGAAGATCTGATGGAAGGGATTCAGATAGTGGGATCTGCATTTATTCACGAACGTGTAAAGGAAGGAGCTGCCTTACTGAGCTTTTAATCTACCTGATAATTCTGCTCAAGGGGTATCATCATTTTTGATGGTATCCCTTTATTATTTATGGAGGGCAGGCCATCACGCTCTGGGAGTAAGATGAGATGATCCAGCCCGGGTACCAAATGTTATTTGCATTTAACCGTTTTATAGAAAGTAATATTGTCCCCGTTCCAAATGTCTGTTTCCGGTAAAATATTATCAAAACTCTCAATATCTGTGAATCCATTGTCTGTTAGAGTTTTAATGATATCGGCATTTTCAAAATAGTGTGTCCAGAATCTATATGTTTTAATCTTTTCAGTCTCATCGATTATGATATGTTGTTGTAGAAACACTTTTTCATCTGTAAAATGAAAACCATTCATCAATACCAGGTATGGGGAGTCTTTCCAGAATCCTCCGGGCTCAATTGTCCAGGTATTGTGCTCCTGGAATTTCTGCTCCAGGTTTTTAGCATTTATCACATCAAATATGAACATGCCATCTGATGTCAATGCTTTATGAATGATTGCCAGAAGCTTTTCTCTCTCTGAAGGATTCAACACTCCAAAATCAGTGTAGATCAATAACACGATATCAAACTTGTCTTTGTAGTCAAGGGTCAGGTAATCCTGGCAGAGATAATCAATATCCAGCTTCTTTTTCCTGGCTTGATTGGATGCATATGCCACCGAAGTCTCCGAGAAATCAACTCCTGTAACTTGGTGACCGGCCTCAGCCAGTCTTTCGGCATACAATCCCGGTCCACATCCTAAATCAAGTATTTTGCGTTTGGATGTACCGCAAGACCTAAGAATAAATTCAACGGTATTATCAATGCTTTGCTTCCTTCGGCTTGCAAGATCAAGCTCAGGATTTACATGTATTTCTAATAGCTGCTTTGAGATGTATGCATCTATCCACATGATGGAATTGCCTTTCTCATACAGTGGTGGTTTTTTGCTGTATATTTCCAGTTCCTGCAAATTCATATATGGGTTGTTTTTAATGCTTTTGAGATCATATCTGGATTACGCAATCTTTACCCCCTTGATCATTATCCATAACCCAATGCCTATTTCGAAAAGAATGGCTGCAAGTCCGGGAAATGTCCATGGTTGCATGGGATGAAGAAGAATAACCAGGCTGCAATTGTCATCACAACAATTGCAATACCAGCTGATAATGCGGCCTTTTGTTGATGATCAGTGAGGATAGATGGGTTCATGTATATGCGATTAGCTTTGGTATTTGTGTTTCACGGGGTTGGGTATACAGGACTTTTCATTTCCTGCATAGCATAGTTTTTTTCCGTCAGATAATATGAAAATGTTCTCTTCTTTCATTTTTACGTTATCGATAATCCCTGGTCAATTATGCCAAGAATCTTCGGTTCTTTGCGATGAGGTATTCCCGGAATTTTATCGGGATAGCCTAATGCAATGGGTGCTAAAATGCTGTCATTTATAATGATTTTTATTAGATCAATAGGAACTGCTTTTGTTTGAAAATTCCTGATGGAGCGGCGTTTTACAATTAATTCAGCGAAAGAAATGATTCATATTCATTTAAGAATTATCGGGTTCAATCAAATCGGATAAGAGACGATTCGAGATTGTATGCGACTGCACAGTTCCCTTTAGAGCTCTTTTATTCATCATTCGATATACAAATGATTGCATGTAAACTTCCAAATGGTTCACGGTTCTCCATTCATACATTCCCTGCCAGTATCCGTTTTCTTTGTTTACAGCATATAGTTTCTGAACGAAACCGGGAAATCCGGCAATCAGCAACATTGGGATGATGGAAGCCAGTTTATTGGCTCGATGAGATAAACGCGCAAACTTAAATCTTACAATAAAAATGATGTGGCCCTCAGAAATCTGAGCCTTCCTGTTTTCTATTTGTCGGAAAATAGTAAAAACCTGATCATCCCCCGCTATTGTTTCGCGGCCCACAAATTCTCGCGACATTCTCAGTTTACCGGTAAGTAATCCCAGAATTGCGATCGACAGACAAACAGGGGGTAACATTCTGGCTTTATTAGACATGGCTTCAGTCTTGAAAATCGTATTTACGCACATTGTTTTCACAGGGACACCCTTCGTAGATCCAAAAACATTTCTCTTTTGGCTGTGCAATAAAGCTTACCAGTGTTTTGTATTTGTACTTTAATCCTTTCGGATGCTGGCAAATACTTTTATTCAAAGTCCCGTCTTCCTTATCCCCATTGCTTCTGATCATGGTGATCAGGAATTGATCAACACCTCGAGTGTTGATCTATTCTTGTCAGTCAGCTGCTTGCTTCTGGATTTCAATATCGCTTTGGGCGGATCGGATTTGTCTGCAAGGATATTTTCCATTTTTCTGAACATACTTCCTGTGGCAATTTTATAGGTAGTAAACAGGGCAACTGTTTTCTTTCGAATGACAGGCATTTCTTCCACAAACTTTTTCCATGCGCGCTCTGGGTGTTGGGCAAATATCATCAATCCGCTTGTCCAGCATCCCAGCATAACCAGGTCAGACGACAAAAGATATTCTTTATCATAATCATCGATGGAGGATATCCTGCATTCGATCCCATTGCCGGAAAGAAAATTTCCGATTTCCTCCGCATAAGCTTTTGTGGTTCCGGAATGGCTGTTATAAATAATACTCGTTTTCATTTTGGTGTGGTTTTTAGTCAAATTGTCTAATAATCTTGTTTGTCAGCTTCTTCGCTATAATTTTTTTGTAGAAGGGAATATTCGTCTCATAGTAATAATCTCCTTTGTCCTTATAGTAGTCGTAGTCGGCCTTCATCAATTCCTTATCCAGCTCAGATACATATTTGAATATATTATAGGGGATTATCATTTTCAGTGAAGGTTTGTTTTTCTTTCCCTTTTCTATCTTTTCTATTAAGATTTTTACAGCACGTTTGCTCTTTTCAATATTCAATAATGTGTTTTTTTCGGGCATTTTTCCCGGACGGAACTGAAGTTCCAGGGAGGGTGCGAGATTAAATCCAAACACGGATAGCATCTTATCCATATATTTGAGAGCTTCCTCCGCTCCGTAACCTGAACAGGTTACCATCGACATTGCGAATTTATTGAAAAAAAGGGGCCTGTGGGCCAAATATCCCAACCTTTCAAAGAGGTTTTTTATCATGGCAGAAACCATATGGGAATATACCGGCGATGCCAGGATTAGCCCGTCAGCTTCGGCCATCTTTTCGAGGATCATGTCCCTTTCGTCTTTCAGGGGACAGTTGGATTCTCCCTTCAGCACACAGGTGTAGCAACCCTTGCATGGTTTAAAATCCAGGTCAATCAGGTGAAGGATCTCAAAATCGATCCCGGGAAATGCATCCCTGATTAGGTTCAGTGCATTGCAGGTGTTCCTCTTACGCGGGCTTCCGCAGATGGCTAAGAGTTTCATCAGGCACTTCCCTTCTGAATTTCTTTTTCGATCAGTCGCTCTTTCAAAGAGGAATTAGAATCGAAAACAAAAGTGAAAAGACCCTGAATGATCACGCCTGAGCCCCATCCGATCATCGGCCACTTGGCCCAGAAATAATCACCGGCAACCGTTACATTTAGAATGGTAAGCAATGTAATTACTACCAGGTAGACAAGCAGGTGTATGTAGAAACTCATCCGGGTTTCAACCTTCTTTTTTGCATTTTCGTAAGCTTCTTGATTTTTCATGATCTCTGTTTTTTTTATGTTGACAATGAATAACTGGACACTTCCAAATCCGCCTATTCGATGATGGATTTATATAACTCTTCAGTATAATCCTCCTCTTTCAGTTGTTTACCAATCCTTTCGCTGTGCTCCTTGTAGCTTTTATTGGCAAGTAGTTCCAACACTTTGGGCTCGAGATTCTTTCTGGTCATTCTGCTCACTTTAATTCCCCTGGGACCCACGCCCAGTTCAGGAATCAGGGTATCCCAGACAAACTGGTCGATAAAATGAGGAATGGCCATGGTGGCACAACCATATTTTATGGCCAGATGCGTTGTTCCGGAACCTCCATGATGAATAACAGCGTACATCTTCGGAAAGAACCAATCATAGGGAACCTGAGAAACAAAATAGATCAACTCGGTATTGAATTGTCTGGGTTTCATTAAGGCTCCCCCTGCAGTATTTATAATGGCAGGTACCTTATTTCTCTCCAGGATATCAATGATTACTTTGGTTCTGTATTCGGGATCTGTGTTAGGCATAGATCCAAAAGTGATGAACACAATCCTATCATTCTTTCTGATGAATTCCACCAGTTCTTTCTCAGGTTTCCAGCTTGACTTGCGCTTCAATTCATGATGTCCTAAAACCTGGACATTGCTGTCCCAGTAGTCTTGTCGGGGAAACATAGCCGGGGAAATGGTATAGATGAATTTCCTGGTATTCACAATAGAAGTTAGCTGC
>JAHEMV010000276.1 GCA_024643455.1 Cytophagales bacterium | reverse complement strand
TTGATAAAAAGCCTGGAAAAAGATGGCATACGTTATGAAAATGGACCAAATGCTATATTGTTATCCGATACCTTAATTCAGAACGGTCAAATTGCCAACCTCACTGAGTTTCCAATTTTGCAAATGCTTTACCTGCAAGGGTATAATCTGCCCAATCATCCAAATTATAAAAAAAGCAAACCAATATTGATCGGATACAAAGAACAGATTCAAATGCAACTGGACTATGTAGCTGTAGGAAATCATGGATTGTCATCTTTGGAAGAAATTGAAGGTGTTGGTATCTCTCATGAAAATGCGAGGAAAATTTTTGCCACTAAACTTCATTACTCTGGTGGGCAAATGGAATTAATGCAGGACATCATAACTTCATGTGTACTGTCAGATGCAGAAATTGAAATAAAAAATGGTGTTTTCATACAACGATTAGGGATTAATAAATTTCAAATTCGTTACAAGGACGAACGCGTACGGGTTGATCTTAACTTGAAGATCAATGAGCATTTTTCAATGTCATATAAGTTGCCATTTAAAGAAATAATTCCAGAGTATTTCTCAGTTACACACACTGGAGAAGGAAATGGATGGGACGAAAACAGACCTTGTATGGCTAGCGTCATCCATTTCAACGATAAATTCTATCTGATTGATGCCGGGCCAAATGTGTTGGAAAATTTATCGCATCTCGGAATTGGGTTGTCCGAGATTGACGGCGTTTTTCTAAGTCATATACATGATGATCATTTTGCTGGAATTACGGAATTGTTGAATGTAGAGCGAAGGTTAAATTTCTATACCACAAAACTGGTTAGGAAAACAGCTGAATTAAAATTAAAAGCCTTGATGAATTCAGATGTAGATCTGATCCATCTGGCATTTAACTGCATTGATCTTGAATATGACGTCTGGAGAGATATTAATGGCCTTGAAGTAAAACCATTTTATTCTCCCCACACTGTAGAAACCAGCGCATTTAATTTTAGGGTAAAAGACAAAGAAAAGTATAAGACTTATTCGCATTTATCCGACACCATAAATCTTACTGAATTCAAAGTCATTACTAAAGAATCTCCGGATTTATTTACTTCAGAAGATTTTTCAATTGTAGAAGATAATTATCTGACGACGGTAAATCTGAAAAAAATTGATGTGGGAGGAGGAGCCATACATGGACATTTGTCAGATTATATACATGATAAATCTGATATTCTGGTAATGGCACATACCACTAATGCTCTGGAGCCTGCCGGGAAAAGATTTATCAATGTATCTTTTGGGGATACACATACCTTGATTGAAGATAAGAGCTCACTTTATTTAAAAGAAAAGTGTAAAACATTCCTTCGTCGCTATTTTCATACTTTGGAAGATCAACAAATAGAATTGCTCGCAGAAACACCAATTGAGAGTTATGATCCAGGAGAAACTGTAGCATCACAAACAGGATCGAAAAAACTTAAACTCATAATTAGTGGAATTGTGACGTATACGGACGAGTCAGGAATGGATCATATGATAGATGCCGGAAATTTTATTGGCTTTTCTAAGCGTTATTTTCGTCACAAGTTACCGGAACAATATATAGCGTGGAGTTATGTAAAGTGTCTTGAATTAGACGAAAAATATTTAAATCAGTTTGTTTTAAAATACAGTTTAATTGATGACTTAAATAAACGAATTAATATTATTCGGTTGTTGCGTGAATCAGATCTGATTCACAATTCTATATCCATGTCAATTTACAATCGTTTCAGCAAGTATGCCGAAATTGTTTCTGGTCACAATTATAATTTTTCAAAAAAGAATCTCACTGATTTTCTTTTTATCATAACAAAAGGTACAGTCCGCGTATTTTTTGACAAAAAGTCTCAAATTTCCATTGGAGAACATAACTATTTTGGAGGGCTGGATTTATTGCATGAGCAACGGAGAGGGCAACGCTTTGAAATTGCTGACGATGTGGAAGCCATTTCAATACCAGTGGAAAAAATAAATAACGTACCCAAAATATTATGGAAGCTTATGGAATTAGACGAGATGCGATTTCAATTAAGCATTTTTAAAAACAAATAACTTTTTAACGTGAGCGAATTGAACAATTCAAAGGTTTTGAGGGGGCTAAATGGCACTGTGATTTTTAAAAATATTCCTGATGAGGTATTGTTGAAAATTAGTAAAAAGACCTGGATTGAGACGTTTAAACCTGAAGAAGTTATCGTGTGGGAAGGAGAGCCAAGCGATCGTCTTTTTATTGTGATAAATGGAATCGTTACCGTAAAAAAAGTTATTCCAAATAAGCCTGATAAGATATTTGCCTATCTTTTGCCTGGAAGTACCTTTGGCGAGGTAGGTATATTGGACAATAAACCCAGATCTGCAACAGTAGCTGCACTTACTAGTGTGGATGTTTTAATTTTCGAGCGGGATTACTTTATTAAAATGTTGCATGAAAATCCCAGTGTCGCGATAGAACTGGCAAAACTACTAGGCCATTACCTGACGGAGACCAATAAAAGACTTACTCGTGGTGACAAAGAGAAAAAAGTTGTGCTGGTATTTGATCTATTCAATACACATGGTGCTGCTGAGCTTGGGAAACGTCTGGCAATCCGATTAATTAAAGGAACGGATAAAAGCACTATTTATGGTGAGCATCCTTTTCAGGGTACACTCTCTGCACAACTTGATTTGACAAAAGTAAAATCGAATGTTTACCACCATGAAAGTGGTCTGGATATTTTACTGGAGAAAGATGATTTTGCAGCTGTAAAAAACTCCAAAATGGCCCTTATGGTTGATGATTTGCTCAATAGCTATGAAAATTTGGTTATTTATGTAAATAAGGATTTTAATGAGGACATGTCGCATATCATTGAAAATATCGATCAGGTTATTGTAGTGGGGTCGAGTCATAAAAGTCATTGGAAAGCCATATCGAATTTACATAAATCCATTAAGTCTCATGTAAAAGGGAACGATACCAAGATTTTTACCATACTCATAAACAATGATTCAACGGACGATTTTAATGTATACCCAGCACCAGATTTTAAAGTCGTTTTTTCTAATGAAACAACAGATTACCAGCTGTGGGCTGAAGAAAGTATTAATTTAGGATCAGAATCATTTGATGAAGCAGTTGAAATATTTGTCGATCGTTTGCAGCGTAACAATCACATTGGCATATTTATTCCGACTACTTATGATGTCGATAAATATTTTGACACAACTCCCTACATAGATCGTACACTGGCTTTTCTTGGAGAGCGTTTTGGTGGAGCTACAAGTGAAGAAGCAAAAGGAATCTGGAACAGTGAGGATATTGGACTGGTAGGGGAGAAACTATTCAAAGTCCATACTTATGCAACTTCAAATGATTTAAAGAATTTTTTAGATGAAGTGGTTGAGTTTGTACGTGAGATCAAAACAGAATTGAAGCAAGAAGCAATGGCTATCGAAATCAATCAGAAATTGACGTTGATCTAAATTATTCTTTTTTTTCTGATATTACATAAATTTTATTTGCTTACTAATCAACTCGTTTTGTGAGTTATTTCATCATTTATTCATAACGGAGTGATTTGACAGGATTGATACGAGAAGCCCTGATGGTATGATAGCTAACGGTAAGAATTGCAATAACCAAGGCAGACATTCCAGATATAATATATACTTCGAAACCAATCGTAACTTGATAAGCAAAATCATTTAGCCATAAGTGCCCAAAATAATAAGCAATTGGAATTGCAATCACGTAGGCAATCAGGACCAATTTTGAAAAATCCCTTGTAAGTAACGTTACTAATTCAAAAGTCGTTGCGCCGTTAACCTTACGGATGCCAATTTCTTTTTTTCTATTTTCTGTTGAATATGAAGATAAACCCAACAATCCCAGGCAAGCAATGAAAATAGCCAAAACGGAAAAATATTGAACTGTTTTACTTAGATTCTCTTCTTTTTCATAAAGCTTGTCATAGTCCTTATCCATGAAAGAATAGCGAAATGGAGTTCCTTCAAATTGTCCATTCCACTCATTTTCAATAAATGCCAGTGTTTGTTGTATATCCTTGCTATTGATTTTAATGCACATTTTTGCTGCACCCTGGGCTAACCCTATTACCAAAGGCTTTATTGGATCATATAATGGTCGATAGTGATAATTCTTTACCAGGCCTATTACTGTACCTGTTTGTATGATATTTCCATTAGTAGAATTTATTCTGTCAAGCGATCTTCCTATCACATCCTCACCCCAACCTAGTGTTTTGGCGGTTACTTCGTTTATAATAAATCCTGTTGAGTCCAGAGAGTTTCCGACCTGAAAACTATGTCCTTGTAGAAACTCAATATTTAACACTTTTTCAAAATCGTGTGCGGCAAAAAACATACTAAACCATTGTTGTTCATCTGGCGGCGTTCCGGATTCCACAAATGCATTTTCGATTAACTCTTCTTGTCCCGGAATACTACCTCCCATCATAGTGATCGCAGCAATAGATGGATTTGCTTCAAGTGTATTTTTAAATGTATTATAATGATTGAGTTGATTAAAATTGACATCGGCCAGCAAGATCTGATCTTTATTAAAACCAAGATCAATAGTATGCACATAATTAAGTTGCTTATAAACAATACCGATACAAATCATCAAGGCAATGGAAACCACAAACTGACTAACAACCAATGATTTTCTGAGCAGGTTATTCGAACTTTTTGATTTTATTATTTTTCCTTTTAGTACATCGGTAGGATTATAAGAAGACAAGACCAATGCCGGATAGCTACCCGCAGCAATTCCAACAAAAAGCAAAAGAATTAGAATTCCTAACCACATGATGGGATTTTGAAAGAATTCATAGCTGAAATCTTTGCCTGTTAGTTCATTATACCATGGCATTAGATTAACGATCAGAAATAATGCAACGAGTAAAGCCAGAAAAGTGGTTAGAATGGCCTCACCCATAAACTGCGTGATCAACATTTCCTTTTTTGCACCCATGGCTTTTCTCAGTCCAACTTCTTTACTTCTTTTCACTGATCTGGAGGTTGCCAGGTTCATGAAATTTATGATGGCAATAATAAGAATAAGTAAAGCTATCGATGAGAAAATATAAACGTGTTGAATATTTCCATTTGCCTTGAATTCAAGTTCTCGATTGGATTTTAAATGAATATTTTCGGCAGACTGAATTTGTAATGCAACTCCTTTCTCAGACAATACTTCTGGATAATGCCTTTTCACAAAGTCTGGTAATTGTGCCCGAATGCGGGTAACATCATTAGGATCATCGACAGTAAAATACATCCAAGCTGCAACCCAAACCCACTGTGTATCGAAAAATGACGGGTTATTAAAAAAGGCTTTAAAGGTTTCAAAAGAAGCTAGCATGTTGAAACTTAAGTGCGTGTTATGTGGAAGATCTTTGATCACGCCGATGACTTCCAAATCACTAAAACCATTGAGATTTAATCGTTTCCCAATGGGATCCTCATTACCAAAATATTTTTTAGCTATTGATTCAGTAATTACCAGTTCATTAGGACCAATTAATGCCTTGGAAGGTTCTCCTTTAATAAAATCAAAGCTATAAATTTCAAGAAAACTATGCTCAGCAAATACAAAATCATCCTCATAATACTCATTATCACCAAATTTGATTAATGTAGGATTTCCCCAACTTGAGGGACGATATAATAAGGCAGCATTTTTGACTTCCGGAAAATCAGACAGCATAGTATTTTTTGTTGGAAAAGGAACTGTAGCAGATTGAGAAAGATGGTCGCCCATTGGAAAATTCTGAACCAGACGATAAATGCTTTCATGGTTTTTAAAAGGTTTTTCAAAGCTCAATTCGTCCTGGACATATAGCATTATCAGAATGCATGCGGCAAGTCCTAATGCTAGTCCTAAAGTATTGATAATGAAATAATACTTTTGGCTGATAAAACTGCGAATAGTTACCTTTAAGTAATTGAGAAACATGGCTTTGAATTAAGGAATACAACGAATAATTCAAAATATAAAATAACCTCTTATGATGCTATCTCTATTTGAAAAATGGTCAAAATGTTATATAAATGGGAAATGAAATTACGTTTTTTCCTTCATTTTCCACAGATTGAAATAGGTTACGGTTATAGAAGCGTTCCGTTAATTTGTGTCAACAAAGAGTATTCTAAAACGTAGGTTAGATAGAATCATACGTAAACAAAAAAGCCGGATTAATCCGGCTTTTTTTGATATCTTACTATTCTTTAAGTCTATTTTTTGCTCTTAAAATCAGTGCAATTACCTTTAAAAAGATCCTGTTTGATAATAGTCAAAACGGCATCGTACTCGTCAATTGCTGGACCAACTACACGCTCAGCTTGGTTTCCTTCTGCCAATTTGGTGATTGGGCCATCTCTCAACCATGAATAACTGTTTTCGCCATCCAGGCTAATATAGATAATTCCATTTCCCTGATTAAATTCAATATTATTGATATTGGATTCATACGTTTCACCTTTAGGTACAATGGTTTTTACCATATAATTTCCAGTAGTTGCTTTAAATATTTCAGTAAGACAGGTACCCTTGTTTTGCTCTTCTTCAAGGTTCACTACGTTGAAGTTTAGAATTTTCCAACCTGTTTTAAAATTCTTCAGCACAAAAGTGGTGATCTCCGTTCCTTTATTCCATATTTCTCCTTTAGAAGAAACCTGAACAGCTATTTCACAAACGACTACACCTGTCTTTCCACGCACTTTCGATCGCAAAATATCTTTTACAGAATAGGTCACTGACATCCCGTCTGTTCTTAAAATTCTTTCGAGATATGAGTCGAAATCTGCATAAGAACTTTGGATCAGTCCAAAATTGTCAACTACGTTCGACTTAATAATTGTTGAAAAAAGGTCTTTAGAAACAAAATTTAAAACACTTTGCTTATCTCTGGTTTTTGTTATGTTCTCATATGCTTTAGCATAATCTTTAATTACGCGCTCTATTTCAGCCTCTGGCTTTTGAGCCATTCCGAAATTGAAAATGAAAACAGAGAGAATAAAAAACAGAAACGTCCGGATTCTTTTAGTTGATAAATTCATATTGTATTCATACTTGTTT
>JAHEMV010000275.1 GCA_024643455.1 Cytophagales bacterium | reverse complement strand
TCATTTGGAGCTCCAGTCAAAATAACTTCTAAAGCTTGTTTTTTCAGAATCGAATCAATAATACTTATTGCCTTTTTTACCGGGATGGATCTGGAAGGAGGACCAGATTTTATATTTAAAATGATCTTTTTTCTGTCACTTATCTCAAATGAAGGTTGAAAATCAACATGGAAATTTAATGGTTTAAACTCTGTTTTTCCCCCTGTATAACTTTCCAAAAGGTAATTGAACTCTTCAACGATGTGTAATCCTGCTGGTCTTTTTATGGCCTTGGTGAATAAAAAATTTCTTTGCTCCTCAGCATATCCAACCCGGATTTTTGCACCTGAAAAAAAACTTGCCAATGCGGAGGAAAAAGAGAAAGGGAGACAAAACAGGAGATCGTATTTTTCTTTTGATCTAATGAACTTTCCAAACTTGTAATTGCCTATCGGACCAGGATATTCTTGTTTTGAAAACTCATAAATTCCATCAACATAGGGCATAAATTCAATAAGTTCGGCTAGCCCTTTTGCAACAATGACATCCAATTGACAGCTAGGAAATTGATTTTTTAAAGATCGCAAAAAATAAGCGGCCATAATTGTGTCGCCTAGTTTTACTGGGAGTTTTACCAGAATTTTCAGATTTGAGGATGGTTGCATTAATTAATCGATTTAGAAAAATTAAAAATAAAAATAATAACTCCTCTGCTCAACAATAACGGCTGAATTTGGCTCAAGGCATCTTTGAAATAAAACTCTAAACATCTTACTGCTTTTTCAGCCATGAAGCACGATCTCAATCCTTTTTTGAATTTGTTTAGTTGCCGTCTTTCTATTTATTTCTTTTCAGTTGATTTTCAAAAAGCTGCTCGATTTCATCAATCATCTTGTCCATTGTAAACTTGGTTTTAATAAACAACTTAGCATTCTTTTGAAGATTTTCTCTAAGCTCCGAATTGGAAAAAACTAAATTAATGGCGTCATAAATTCCTTTTGCATCACCCTTATTTATCATAATTCCAGATTCCCCATCCTGAAAAAGTTCGGAAACGCCAAATACATCAGTGGAAACACAAGGCTTTCCGACGGCCATAGCCTCCTTTAAAGCATTGCTCATTCCTTCAGAATCTGAGGATAGCACAAACATGTCAGCTGAATGCATCAGGTTCAATACATCAGTGCGAAATCCAATAAACTTTATAATATCATCTACACCCGATTCTTTTGATAATTTTTTAAGTTCGCCCTCCAATCTTCCCGTGCCGGCAATAATAATACTCCAATTTTGTTTGTTGCGCTTTGCCATAACAGCCACTTCAATCAACAAATCAAATCGCTTCTGATCTGCCAGCCTACCTGTACCGATAATTACTTTAGAATCAGTTAACAGGTCAAATTCACGATGCAAATCTAGGGTTTCCAGATTGTCGGGAAGTTCAAGCCCATCATAAATAATGTGGATGGAATCCTGTGGAATCCAATCGAAATCCTTGTAATAATCCTTAATAGATCGGGTATTGGTGATAATGCCATCAATGAGTTTGGAATAACTTATCTTATGTAAAAATTTGTGTTTAATGGTTGCTAAACCTTGTCTGGCAAAAATTGCAGGTATACCTGAAAGTCTGGCTGCGAGAGCACCGATTTTTACATCTCGGTTCTGAACACATAAAATAGCTTCAATTCCATGCTTTTTAAAAAATCTCCTCAGTGGTAGTAATTTCCAAAAGGCAATATCAGGACCTATATTAATAGGAAAAACTTGCAAGTCGTCTGCTTTAGCCCTTTTTTCTGTTTCCGATCCAGGATAACAGCCAATTACGACATAATGCCCTCTTTGGCTTAGGCCTTTTCCCACATTAATAGTCCATTTTTCATCCCCACCCCAGATCGGATAGGTATTTAACAATAATATTCGCATGACACAATATCTCTGTACTTGGTAAAAGTGCTACTTTATTCAGAAAGCAATTTTGAATTAAAGGATCAAATAACAAAATGCATTTCAAGATTAATACCCAAATAAAAATTCAGGTCTGATTGCAAGATTTTATTATTTATTAATTTTGAATCAAAAATTACTGGCTTACAACTAGATTGCAAAAATGAATATATTATTTCTCAACTCGCTGGGAAAAGAAAAATGGGGTGGTGGTGAAAAATGGATGGTAAAGGCTGGTGAAGGGCTTAAAAACAGGAATCACCAGGTTTATATTGCCTGTCGTCCAAATTCGGTTATTGAGGAAAAAGCTAAAGATCGACAATTGAAGGTTTTGCATTTTAGCATTGTTGCCGATATCGCTTTCTGGCAAATGCCAAAACTGAAAAAATTGCTTAATACCTATAAAATAGATGTCCTGGTTTGTTGCCAGAATAAAGACGTGAAAATTGGAGCAAGAGCAGCCCGGCAACATGGAGTCAAGGCCATTTTTGCAAGACAGGGCATCCAAAACCTTAGCAATAGAAAAAAATATATAAAGCCGTTTACCAAGTATATCGATGGCATTATCACCAATACGCTCTCGATAAAAAAGATTTATGAAACCTTTGGTTGGTTTCCAGCCAATTTTATTCACGTTATTTACAATGGCGTTGACATCTCCAAACCTGAAAAAGTGCTGAATCTCCATGAATGGCTTCATTTGCCGGATGGAAGTAAGACCATTTTCTCAGCCGGCAGACTCGATCATCAAAAAGGATTTGATTTACTGATCGAAGTGGCGACAATAGCTAAAGCAAAAAACCTGAACTGGCAATTTATTATTGCCGGAGAAGGCAAATTAAAAAATGAATTAAACACATTGGCAAATAAAAAAGGTGTCGCAGAAATGATTCATTTTATTGGTTTTTCAAACGAAATAACTTCATTACTCTCCGCTGCAGAAGTATTTGTTCTTCCCTCGCGTTATGAAGGAATGCCAAATGCTTTGCTTGAAGCCATGTCAATGGGTAAAGCAAGTGTAGCCACAAGTGTAAATGGCGCTCCAGAACTTATTGAGGATGGTATTTCTGGTTTTTTGGTTGAATCTGAAAATACCGATCAGATATATCAAAGGCTATATACTTTACTGACCGATGAAAACTTGAGAAAATCCATGGAATTAAATGCCGTGCTCCGCGTAAACCAGCATTTTACTTTTGATAAAATGACTGATAATCTGGAACAACTGTTTATTGAACAGATGAATACATACTAATGTTTCGTCCAGAAATAGGGTGTGAATAATATCAATACAGTAAAAAGTTCCAACCTGCCAAGTAGCATTAGCATAGAAAGGACCCATTTCCCGGGAGCAGAAATAAATGCAAAATTATCCATCGGGCCTACCTTTCCAATACCTGGACCTATATTACCAAGACAAGTTGCCACTGCTCCTATAGAAGTATTGAAATCATAACCTAATGCCGAGATTATGGTAGCTCCTAATGCAAATACCATAAAATAAATAATCATAAACGCCATGATATTAAAAGTGATATCAGAACTTACAGCCAATTTGTTCAGTCTAACAGGCAACACTGCATTTGGATGAATTTGCCTTCTTAACTCTAAAATACTATTCTTTAATAATATCACATGACGAACCACCTTTACTCCACCAGCAGTAGATCCTGTTGATGCACCTATAAACATGAACATAAAAAATATTACGGTAAGCAACGGAGCCCAACTAGTGTAGTCTGCTGTTACAAATCCAGTGGTAGTTATAATAGAAACCAATTGAAAAAGTGAATTCCGAAATGCCACTTCTACCGAGCTATCGCTAACCATGTACACTACTGAAGCAACCAAAACGGTAAATCCAAGTGTAAATCCTAAGTAATACTTAAATTCTTCATTGTCCAAAACTTTTTTTAATTGCCCATGCAGGCCAAAATAAGTTAAGGTGAAATTCGTCCCTGCAAGAAACATAAAAACAATGATGACATATTGGATAAATGGTGACGTAAAATAAGCAATGCTCGCTTGTTTGGTTGAAAATCCACCTGTTGCCATGGTGGTTAAGGAATGATTTATTGCATCAAAATAAGACATTCCACCATACTTGAGCAATCCAGCTTCCACTAAGGTTAACCCAAGATAAATCAACCACAATCTTTTTGCAGTATCTGTTATGCGCGGTTTTAATTTGTCAGGAGTTACTCCTGGTGCCTCAGCGACAAAAAGCTGCATACCACCAATACCTAATAAAGGCAGTATGGCTACGGTAAGCACAATAATCCCCATCCCACCTATCCACTGAGTTAGGCTCCTCCACATTAATACTCCTTTGCTCATGGATTCGATGTCATTGAGTATAGATGCACCTGTGGTGGTGTAGCCCGACAATGTTTCAAAAAATGCATTGCTGAAGTCCGGTATCTCACCACTGATCACATACGGTAATGTGCCAAAAAATGACATACACAACCAGCCTAAAGTAACTACCAAATAACCGTCTCGTTTACTTAATCCTCCACTGGTCTTTCCTTTAGTTAAAAAATGCGATGCAGCACCGATCAAAATGGTTATTAGGCCAGCATATAGCAATGAAATCCAATGTTCTTCATGGTAATAAAGGGAAACTGGTAAGCATAAAAGCATGAATCCTCCATTAAGCAGGAGGAGCAAGCCAAGAATTGAAAAAATTGCTTTAAAATTAAGCTTCATTAATATTTTTTATAAATCATAAGAAGCCAGGACTATTGTAATTAATGAACTAAACAAAACATTACCTATTTGAAATATTGCTCGACTTCATGAATGCTATCCGGCAAACTCATGATAACAGCACGGTCTTTTGGGCGAAATTCAAAATCACCAAATGTAGTGTAGCCTATTCCTTTCCTAACCACTCCTCCAATTATTGCATTTTTAGGGAAATGAAGGTCTTTAATTTTCTTCTGATTGATCTTTGAGGTTTCCTTAACTTCAAACTCCATGATTTCTGCATCGACGCCATGAATTCCAGTCAATGAAATTACATCTCCTTTTCTAATGTATCGCGAAATAAAATTAGCAGCAATCAGTTTTTTATTGATCATGGTATCCACCCCAATATTTTGAGAAAGATGAATATAATCCATATTTTCTACCATGGCTATGGTTTTCTTTACGCCACAAGACTTCGCCACAAGGCATGATATAATATTTGTTTCAGAGTTGTTGGTCACTGCGATGAAGGCATCCATATCTTCCAGCCCTTCTTCCTTGAGCAGTTCTACATTAGTGATGTCACCATTGATCACTAGCGTATCTCGAAGTTCATCTGCAAGATCAAAACATCTGTCTTTATCCGATTCAATGAGTTTTATACGATATTTTTTGCTAAGCCTTCTCGCTGCGTGATATCCAACTTTGGTCCCACCCAGGATCATCAGGTTTTTAAAGGATACCTTTTCCTGAGAGGACAATTCCATTACCTTTTTTACTCCTTCTGGTTCAGCAATAAAATATGCATGGTCTTTTGGCAAAAATATAGTATCACCATGAGGAATGATGGTTTTCCCGTTTCGTAAAATACAAACAGTAATAAAATTATAATCAGGATTTAAATGTGTTGTTTCTTTTAATGTCTTGTTCGCCAGAAATCCATTTTCATCTATGTTGATCCCCACCAAGGCGAGCATGCCGTTGTCGAATTCAAAAGTATCAGTAAGGGCTGCTTCCCGCAAAAGTCTCTTTATTTCCCTTGCTGCCAGACTTTCAGGAGAAATAAGTTCATCAATACCGATATCTTTAAGATTGAGTTTATGGGTATCAGTAAGGTACTCTGTATTATCAATTCGCGCAATGGTTTTTTTAACGCCCAGCTTTTTAGCTATAATACATGTTGCCAGGTTACTTTCTTCTGAAGAAGTTACTGAAATCAATAAATCCGCCCTGCTAACATTGGCTGCTTCAAGTATCTTAAACGATGTCGAACTGCCTCTCACCGTATGCACGTCAAGGTGGGAAGCCACGTAATTCAATCTGGACTGGTCAAGATCGATAATTACGATTTCTTGCCTTTCATTTGTTAATAGTTTTGCTAAATGAAATCCGACCTCTCCAGCTCCTGCAATAATTATCTTCATTGAGATAAAAAAATGATAGTTTAAATTGAGAACAAATATACGCAGTGTTACAAAACAAAATGCAATTTTTTCTTTAAATAAACATTTGGGTTATCAGATCAGCATTATTCCATCAATGGTTGCTCCAGTAGGGTTCTGTTATAATTAATCCAGAATTTTGGATCATTTGGTGCATTTTGCTGATAAAGTGGCAAAGTATCGTCAATGGATTCTTCTTTTGTGAGCGGTACGAATTTTTCTGTTTTTATGTCATTTACAAAAAACTCTCTATAAACCGACATCTCAGCAATTTCTTGTATGGTCAGCAATTTGAAATAATTCATGAATGAAAAATACTTCAAATACATTTTATTTTGAAACTCCCTGTATTCGATATTAAGTTCAAACCATTTTTTAGATTCGAGCCGTTTGGTCACGAAGTAAGCATAATTAAACTTCACAATAGCAAAATTATCCGTTCGTATAAACAATTTCCCTTTGATGGAAACATGCGTGAATTTAAATTTTTTACTGGGTGATATATTAATAACACAAACCTCCTTATCATCGATGTAGGTATAATACTCAATTTTAAAATCGTAGTTACGCTCTGAAAATGTATCGAATACACCTATAAATGGCACAGAAATACTATGATTTCTAATGGGATTATGATAAAAAAGATTTGAAAATTCGTTCCCCTTGAAAGCAGGAGATATGCCGTGTGCAAGCAGCTTTGTCGAATCTTTATCGAAATCAGTCACATATTCCGTGAGATTCTGGATATAATCTTTACTATAGCGAAGTTGATTGATTTTAATCTTTGTTTTTTCTGTTGGTTGTTTAAATCCATTATCATCAACCGTAAAAGCTCCTTCCAAAAAACTTATATACTCAATATTCTTTTTCAGATAATCCCGATAATACCCTTCCAATAAAAACGGCTTATTTGGGTAATTTTTGTTTATTCTTCTTATGGCTTTTGCGACAATGCGCTGACCTGTGACTCGTTCGTCTTTTATTACAACATCACTGAGATAACTAATCTGAGGTTTTAGCTTTATATTGAAATTGGATTTCCCTTTCAAATTGATCACTGCAAAATTAAAGGTCTCGTATCCAATAGCTGTAGCGCACA
>JAHEMV010000274.1 GCA_024643455.1 Cytophagales bacterium | reverse complement strand
GCTGGATTTCCCATCAATGGATATGCGGTACTTCCGGCTGAGAAATCAAATAGGCCTGTATAATCAAGCACATGCATTGCCACAACCTCTATTGAGGTATTGTGGGCAATCTGGCAAGCGAGATCCATTGCGTATCCTGCTTGTTCAGAAAAATCCGTGGGTACAAGAATCCTTTTCATGTTGTATGATTTAAGATATAGTGAAAATGCGCTGTTTTAAATTAAGACAGCATCTACATCTTAACAACAAAATTCATGAATAAAAAATTGCTGAGGAATGATGGCCATCATTGTAAAATATGATATTGATCATTTTTCACGATGACCTTACTTGGTGGGGAATAAAAGTAAATTATACCTGTTATCGGCCGTAAAAATCTGCTTCTCTTACCAAACCCTTTGCATCCAGCACTTTTATTTTTTTGCCTTGAAGCGAAATTAATTTCTGGGTTTTGAAGTCTGATAGCAATCGTATGACCGTTTCAGTTGCCGTGCCAATAATATTCGCTAAGTCTTCTCTGGATAATGCAATGTCAATCAAATTACTTTCGTCTTCGCCTTCCATGCCATACGTTTCCTTGAGCATAATCAGGGTGGCAGCAAGTCGTTCTCGCACTGATTTTTGAGCAATGGTAACAAGTTTTTGTTCCATCAAGCCCAATTCGTGAGCGACACGCTTTGCCATTTTACGGAAGAATGCAGGATTTTTTTGAAGGATATCCAGAAAATTGCTTTTTGGAATATAGCACATTGCACCTTCTTCGATAACCGTCGCTGATGAATTGTAGAATTCTTCACTGATAAGTGCTCTATAACCAAGGAAATCACCAGGTTTAGCGAGTTTAAGGATTTGTTCTTTTCCTTCAGAACTAATTTTATAAACTTTCACTTTACCGGAGTTGATGCAAAATAAACCCATAGGCCTGGTCCCTTCATAAAAAAGAGTCTGTCCTTTTTTATATCGGATACAAGTTTTATGTGTTGATAAACTGTCCAGGTCTTCTCTTGGGAGATCTGAAAATAATGAGTGTTCTTTTCCGGGGCAAAGTGTACAGGGGATTCTGATGTTCTTTTTCGTACTCACGCTACTTCAAAATTTGCTCGAAGATAGGCAACTTTAATATAATTTTCAATTTTACACATAACCAATCAGGACTATTCCAGTATGATTTTACATATCTGCAGGAAAACGTTAAAAAAAGCTTCAAAAACCTCGGTTTATTGAGTGAATATTACAAAGAAATATTATTTAGAATTATTTTAAATTAAATTTCCAATCCCAAAAGTGATGATAAATAAGAGCGTAGAGATTGCCATTTGTTTTAATAACGGATCGAGATTCTTTGATTCCTGAATAGTGGAAACTTTGATGCCATTATAAATTAATAATGGAGCGGTGATCAAAAATAGAAACTGAGCTTTAGATTGGTAATTATTCAAGACAAAAAGTGTGGTTGCTAAAATGGCAATAATAATGAGTATCCAGTGGTAAATAATTGCATTTTTCTTTCCAATTCGCACGGGGATAGACATTTTACCAGCTTTTCTATCGGAATGAATATCTCGAATATTATTCACATTTAATACTGCTGTTGAAAGCAATCCACAGCTTAATGCGGGTAGAAAAACAGGTATATTGATTGTGCCGGTATGACAGAAGTAAGTGCCAACGACACCAACAAAACCGAAAAAAAGGATAACAAACAAATCACCAAATCCAGCATACCCGTAAGGATTTTTCCCCATGGTATAATTAAGTGCTGCTCCGATGGCGAGCATACCAAGAATAAGCATAAGAATAAAAGATAGGCTTAATCCGGAAATGGAAATAAAAAGTAAGAATAAACCGCTGAACAAAGATAATCCAATAAATATGTTTATAGCTTTTTTCATGGATTCTGGACCTATTTTTCCTGATTGAACTGCTCTGGTTGGTCCCTCACGATCCTTATGGTCAGCCCCGTGTTTCGAATCTCCATAGTCATTAGCAAGATTGGAAAGAATCTGTAAGAAAACGGTAGTCAATCCACTAAGTATCAAAACTGGCCATCTGAATTTGCCTTCAAAAGCAGCCAAAAAACTACCTAGTCCAATGCTGGCCAGGGCCAGAGGGAGTGTCCGTAATCTGATTGCTTCTATCCAATATTTTGCCTGGCTCATATTTTTTTGATCGTATTACATCCTGTCAGGGACATGTATGCCCAATAAACCCATAGACATTTTAATTGTTTTGGCTACTTGCGATGAAAAGGCGATTTTGAATTTCATATAGTTTTCATCTTCTTCTTTCAAAATAGGTTCTTCTGTGTAAAACCGGTTAAACTCTTTGGCCAGATCATAGGCAAATTGGGCAATAAGCGCTGGAGAATAATTTTCAGCTGCTTCATGGATTAATCGGTGAAAGTCATCCAAAAGGAAGACAATTGGTCGAACAGTATCATGGGGATTAACCAGGTTATTGACGTCAAAAGTATTGTAATGGATATCCATCTGTTCAGCTTTTCTTACAATGGCAGCAATCCTCGCATGGGTATATTGAATAAAAGGGCCCGTATTTCCATGAAATTGAATTGAATCTTCGGGGTTGAAAAGCATGCGTTTTTTTGGATCTACTTTTAGGAGGAAATATTTCAGGGCCCCCAAGGCAAGCGTTTCATATAGTTCGCTAGCCTGAGCTTCATCAAAACCGTCAATTTTTCCTAATTCCTGTGTATGTCTCCTGGCTGTTTCAGCCATTTCGTCCATCAAATCATCGGCATCGACCACAGTCCCTTCACGTGATTTCATTTTTCCACTAGGTAGATCCACCATGCCATATGACAAATGGTAAAGCCCGTCAGCATATGGCCGGCCTAACTTTTTTAGAATTTTAATTAATACATCGAAATGATAATCCTGCTCATTGCCTACAACATATACTGATTTGTCATAGGTATAATCCGAATATTTAAGCTCCGCTGTGCCCAGATCCTGAGTCATATACACCGACGTGCCATCTGCCCTCAAAAGTAGTTTTTCATCTAAACCTTCATTGGTGAGATCTACCCAAACCGATCCGTCTTCTTTTTTGTAAAATATATTCTTTTTAAGCCCTTCCTCTACAATGGCCTTACCCAACAAATAAGTCTCAGATTCATGGTATGTTTTATCAAATTCAACCCCCATTCTTTTGTAGGTCTGGTCGAAACCTGCATATACCCAGCCATTCATTTTTTTCCAGAGATCAACTACTTCAATAATACCATTTTCCCAATCCTGAAGCATTTTTTGTGCATGTTTTATCAGAGGAGCTTCCTTTTCAGCCTCTTCTTTTGTCATGCCCTTCTCCAGTAATTGTTGAATTTCCTTTTTATATTCCTTATCAAACTTCACATAATACTTTCCAATCAGATGATCACCTTTCATATTCGAGGATTCCGGGGTCTCACCATTCCCGAACTGCTGATATGCTAGCATTGATTTGCAAATATGTATACCACGGTCATTGACCAGGTTTACTTTTTCTACATCATAGCCAGCAGCTATTTGAATTTGCGATACAGAAAAGCCAAGAAAATTATTTCTTAAATGGCCAAGGTGAAGGGGTTTGTTGGTATTGGGAGAAGAGTATTCCGTTACTACCTTTTTTCCTTTTTTAGGAAGCTGGCCGTATTGTGCATCGATATAGATATTTTTAAACGTTTCAAGCCATGACTTTATATCAATTTTTATGTTCAAAAAACCTTTGACCACGTTAAAATCAACATTCAGCGCTGAATTGTTTTTTATTGCTGCCCCTAACATCTGGGCTGTTTCTTCAGGATTTTTTTTAGAATACCGGACTACTGGAAATGTGACAAAAGTATAGTCTCCTTCAAACTCTTTTCTGGTTGGCAGAAGGCTTAATTCGTTTGGTGTCAAAATATGGTCATATAGCTCCTGAAAAGTCGTTTTTATGTCCGATTTTAAAATTTCAACTAATTTTATACTTTGCATTAATTTCACGTGTTTATTATAATCGATTTTAAGGGTTGCAAAGATTACAAAATAATACCAATATTGCATGGCTAATTGAAAAAGTTGTATAAATGAAGCGATATGAGGACCTTATAACTCAGACTTTTGAATTTCCCACCGAAGAGTTCAAAGTCGTTAAAAAACAGTTGCATTTTCACAATATCCCTCTGATGGATTTGATTAAGGAATATGGAACTCCAATAAAACTAACCTACCTTCCAAAAATTAGCCAAAATATAAAACGGGCCAAACGGATGTTTAAAGCATCCATGAAGAAGCATAAGTATAAGGGTGAATATATGTATTGTTATTGTACAAAATCTTCACATTTTAGCTTTGTGCTGGAAGAAGCGCTCAAAAATAATGTGCATCTGGAAACCTCATCAGCATATGATTTGGATATCGTTCGTAAATTGTATGAAAAGGAAACGATAGACAAGGACATTTATATTATCTGCAATGGATTTAAACGGCCATTATATAAAGAGTATATTTCGGATATCATCAATGAGGGGTTTAAGAATTGTATCCCCATCCTGGATAACCTCAATGAAGTTGATCACTACATCGAGCATGTTAAGAAACCAATGAAACTCGGCATTCGTGTTGCCGCGGATGAGGAACCAAATTTCGAGTTTTATACATCAAGACTCGGAGTGCGATACAGCGATGTCAATGAATTGTACAGGGAAAAAATTGCTCCGAATCCAAAGCTGAAACTTAAAATCTTACATTTCTTTATCCATTGGGGGATAAGTGATTCGGCATATTACTGGAGTGAATTAAGTCGATTTGTATTTAAATACTGTGAACTGAAGAAGAAGTGTCCAGAGTTGGATTCGATTGATATTGGTGGAGGATTTCCAATTAAGACTTCATTACAATTTGAGTTCGATTACAATTATATGGTCGATCAGATCGTGCAGAATGTGAAATGGATTTGTGACCGAAATCATGTAGCAACGCCCAATATTATTACGGAGTTTGGATCATATACAGTTGGAGAGAGTGGTGCAACAATCTATTCTGTTTTAGACACTAAATTGCAAAATGATAAGGAACTTTGGTATATGATAGATGGATCTTTCATTACCCATATTCCGGATTCTTATGGGATGAATCAGAAATACATCATGATGGCTATCAACAACTGGGACGATATTTACCATAAGGTCAATTTGGGAGGACTTACTTGTGATAGTCTTGATTATTACAACTCCGAAGCGCATTCATCAGAGGTTTTTCTTCCAAAAATGACAAATGGTGAGCCTTTATATATTGGTTTTTTCAATACAGGAGCCTATCAAGAATCAATTGGGGGATACGGAGGATTGCAGCACTGCCTGATTCCTTCTCCACAACATTTAATTATTGACAAGGATAAAAACGGTGATCTGGTAACTAAAATTTTTGCAACAGAACAAGCCAGTGAATCCATGATGAAGTTACTAGGGTATTAGCACCTTGATAATTAGTAAAAATCCTTAAAAGGAGTTGAAGTTTTGTCAGCTACATAAGGCTTAATATTCATATTTAATCTGATCTCATATTATTTTTGAAATTGCATCCAATAAATTTTCTGAGACAAAATCTGGATTGCATTCATGAGTTGTTGAATCCGAAATCAATATTGTTTTTAAACCCATTTTTTGTCCGCAATCAACATCGCGGCACCGATCGCCTATAAGCCATGATTTTTGAGGATCAATATCAAACTTGGCTATAGCCTTTTCAATCATTAGCGTATCAGGTTTTCTGCTCAATGATTCTGAAAAACTGGGATGATATGGACTATAATATATTTTATCGATCAGGAAGTCCGTTTTTTTCATCAATATTTCATGGCATAGTTGCATTTGTTCCCTGGTATACAATCCCTTTGTAATTCCCGCCTGATTGGTCACTACAATGAGTAGATATCCTGCTTTTTTTAGTGCTTTGATTGCTTCAGGGACACCTTCTACGATTACAAAATCTTCAGGAAGAAAAGTATAATCTCCCCGTTCGACATTTAAAACACCATCTCTATCTAGGAAAATGCACTTATTCATATGTTTAAAACAAATTTGACGGATAATTTCATTTTATTTGTAGTGAAAACACTTATGCAAAATATTGGAGTTTTTCATACGTTTCATCCTACTAGTGCATTTTTTTTTAAGCAAATAAAATAAAGAATCAACGTGAGCGATAGTTTAGTCATCATTCCAACATACAAGGAAGAGGAAAATATCAAGTCCATTATTGTGGCGATTTTTGCTTTAAAAAAGGATTTTGATATTCTTGTTATTGATGACAACTCTCCGGATCAAACCGCCAATATAGTAAAAGAACTCATGAAAAATTTTCCACATCGTTTGCATATCATGGAGCGGGCTGGAAAGTTGGGATTGGGAACAGCGTATATTTCAGGATTTCATTATGCACTGGAACGACACTATGAATATATTTTTGAGATGGATGCTGATTTTTCTCACAATCCCAGGGATCTGGAATTACTTTACAAAGCTTGTGACAAAGATGGAAATGATATGGCGATTGGCTCGAGGTATGCATCCGGGGTTAACGTAGTCAATTGGCCGATGAGTCGTGTTTTGCTTTCTTATTTTGCCAGTATTTATGTACAGATTGTTACAGGAATGCATATAAAAGACAGTACAGCAGGTTTCGTTTGCTATCGTAAAAAGGTACTGCAAACCATCAATCTGGATCGCGTGAAGTTTGTAGGATATGCTTTTCAAATTGAGATGAAATTTACTGCCTGGAAATTTGGCTTTAAGATTAAGGAGGTTCCAATCATATTTACAAATCGCACTTTAGGCGAATCAAAAATGTCAACTGGGATTTTTAGCGAAGCGGTTTTTGGGATTATCAGAATGAAATTCAGAAGCTATTTCAAATCCTACGTTAAGGTTGCTTAGTCAAACCGAATCGATTTTATGGGAGAAATTGTGGAAATGATCATCGTTGGTATGGTCAATACCAGGCTGATCATAACAAAAGTCAAAAGATTCAACAACAGAATTATGCTCCAATCCCATGAAATAGGAACAAATTCCATATAGTAACTTTTTGAATCGAGTGTTAAAAACTGAAACTTACTCTGAAGAAACCCAAATAGTATTCCAATCGTGTTACCAAGCACAAGACCTTTGGCAATCAATCGCATGC
>JAHEMV010000273.1 GCA_024643455.1 Cytophagales bacterium | reverse complement strand
AGTGTAAGGCCAATACCACTACCCGTATCTTTATTCCTACTCGATTTGGACTGATAAAAACGCTCAAAGATTTTAGGTTTATCTTCAGCTGAAATTCCAATACCGGTATCAGTTATTTGCATGATAAATGCTCCCTCTCCAAACGATTGCTCATTTGTATTCTTAGAAAGTTTTACAGCTATTTTACCATTATCTGGAGTAAACTTAAACGCATTTGATAATAGGTTAAAAAGAACGGTTTCAAATTTTTCAGCATCGATCCAGACATGGCAAGTTTTTTCGCTGCTAATAAAATCAAAGCTAATGTTATGACGTTGAGCACTATCTTCAAATAAAGAAAATACTTCCCTGCAAAAGCTGACCATCTCAACGGAGGTCACTTTGATATGAAGTGTATCGTTTTCCAGTTTATTAAAATCAAGAATCTGATTAACCAGGCGGAGTAAACGCACGGAATTTTTCTCTGCCAGATCAATCATGTTTTTTTCATGTAAATCAAGTTTGCCTTTTTTCTGGATTTCATGAATAGGGGGTAAAATTAAGCTTATAGGAGTCCTGAGTTCATGGGAAATGTTGGTAAAAAATTGCTCCTTAGTATGTTCGATTTCCTCTGCATGTTCTTTCTCCAGCTTGGCAATCATAAGCTCATTTTTTAACCTGACTCGTCCTGTATAAAATTTTAAGGAATAATAAACAATCAGTATTAACAAGAGGAAATAAAAAATTAAGAATCCATTGCTTAATAAAACTGGTGGCTGAACTACAAAAGAAAAGTGTGCAACCTGGTCGCTTTCAATTCCATAATTATTGGTTCCTTTTACTTTCAATGTATATGTATCGGGAGGAAGATTTGAATATACAGCAAAGTTTTTTAATCCGGAGGTATAGTTCCAATTCTCATCAAAACCTTCTACCATGTAGGCATACATATTCGTTGATGGCTGCCAGAAATGAAGAGAGGAGAATTCAAATGAGGCCGAACGCTGAGCATATTTAAGGTTTAGATTGTCTATAAATGATATGTCATACTTCAGAAAAATTCCATTTTCATCTTCATTTACCTGAATGTTTTTATTGTTGATTTCGAGGTTCGTAATATAGACAGGAGGATTGTAAGTATTAGGAATAACTTTTTCAGGAAAAAAGGTAATAAACCCATTGTCACCTCCAAAGATAAGTTCACCATTTGGAGATCTGGATGTACAGCCATAATAAAAACTTTTGACTGGGAGGTTATTGTCTAAGGGGAAAAACTCTGATCGGTTTTCTTCAGGGTAATATTTATGCAATGAGGTATTGGAGGTGGTCCAAATATTCCCTTGGAGATCTTCATTAATACTGGTAACAATCTCATCATTTCCGGTATGGATAGGATGAAATTCAGTTTTGTTGGCATTAGGAATATAATGTAGCAATCCATCCATAGTACCTGCCCAAAATTCTCCTTTTTTAGAAAAATATATACTGTAAACCATCTTTCGCTCAACAGCCTCGGCAAAAGAATCAATATGTTTTTTCACGAAGGTACTCGGGTCTACCTGATAGAGCTCATTGTACTCTACAACCCATAAATGACCATCTCCATATACGTGTTTTTCGGACCCCATTTCGAACGAGGGAACCGGAGTAAACCATAAAGTTTCTGGTTTTTTCATATTTCCTTCAACCTTATAAATGCCGCCTTCCCAGGCACTGACATAAAGTGTGCCATCTGGTGATTTGGAAAATTTTCCAATATAATTTGAATTCAATCCGTTTATTCCATCAGCTGTAATACTGGTCATGATGGATTGCTTCTCGTCCCAGATATTAATGCCACCAGCGGTACCAATCCATATTCTTCCATAGTTATCTTCTTCCAGGGCGAATGCATTATTAAGTAGGAGACGTTGATTTTGAGGTGAATTGGAATCAAATAGTGTTTTTTTACCAGTAATTGGATCGATCTGAATAACACCATGCTGAGTAGCTAGCCAGTAAACTCCAGAGGAACTGGTAAGAAATGATTTTACCTGGTTTCCAATTGGTTGCTGTTCCGATTCAGTGGTGATCTCATGGTAGGTATAGAAGTTGCCAAATTTATTGATTCTGCTTAATCCATTTGAAGTTACCAACCAGATCACACCACCTGCATCTTCAAAGACTTGCCAGATCACATTGTTAGCAATGGAATACGATACCTTTGGATTGTGAAAATAGATTTCGTGCTTATTTGTCTGGGGATTAAATATATTTAATCCGAAATCTGTACCAAGCCATATATTTTCTTCCCTGTCGGTATAAATGCATTTTATCACTTCATTGCTGCATTCAATTTTTTCATTTTTGTATTTGTCAAAATCCAGTGAGTGGGTATTTAAGGTATATATTCCCAATTCAGTCCCTACCCAAAGCAGCGAATCAGCAGTCCCGAGGACTGGTTTAATATCCAGTATCAGATGATTTTTAAAGGAAGCGGGTATGGATTCATTTGCATATATAGTTGAAAAAATATTTTTCCCCTTTTCCAATACATTTAAACCATCATACGTGCCTACCCATAAATTTCCATTTGTTTCTTCAAAAATACTTCTGACCATATTGTGACTAAGCTTGTTGTTTACATCATTATATAGTCGATATTGTCCGTTATCCACTGCATATTGAACTAAACCATCCGCTGAACCGACCCATAACATATGGTTTTTCCCTGGCAAAAGCGTTCGAACCGGACTTTTAGTGCCAAGGTCAATTCGTGTCACCTCGAACGATCGTATATTGATTTTGCACAACCCCTCCCACGTACCAATCCAAACATACTCATCGATAGCAACAACTGAATTTATTTCATTGGAAGATAATGACTGAATTGATTTGCTGCGCTGAAAGATTTTGAATTTATACCCGTCGTACCTAGCCAGGCCATTGCCGGTACCAATCCATAAAAAACCGTATTTGTCCTGGGTGATTGAAGAAATAATATTTGTGGGCAACCCATCCCGCATGGAAAGGGTAGAAAAAAATGGAGTGCCGGTTTGCGATAAAACTGAGTTGTAAATCAAGAAAAACACAAGTAAGAAAACATATGTTCTCCTATATAAGTGTTTGCCTTGATTATTAATAAGTTTCATTATTTATAAAATCAAACTTTGAGTTGATAAAAATTGATTGCCATCTCAACAACACAATTCAAATTTCCTGTTTGCCGATATCACTTTTCCATTTATACAAAATTAATAAAACAGAATTAGTTCGCCCATATTTCTAATGATATTCAAAAATGCAATAATGTACGAAATCTTTTGTTTTTGGTATGATTTGTTTTGTAGTAGGAACTGGGCTTGTACTAATTTTGAGATTGATAAATAGTAATTATTAAACATTCAAAATTAAATAGTATATGCCCATGAAAAAGATTTTACTAAGTCTGGTTTTCCTTATTCTGTGCAGTTTTTCCTTACTAGCTCAAAAAAGGGTCACCGGAAAAGTCACCGATTCGGAGGATGGCACAGGCATCCCCGGCGTGAGTATCCAGGAAAAAGGAACGACAAATGGTACCATAACGGATGCAGAAGGGAATTACTCAGTACAAGTTGGAGAAAATGCCATTCTGGTTTATTCGTTTGTTGGTTATTTGACGGAAGAGAAATCTGCAGTCAGCCAATCACTCATTGATATAATGCTGACTCCCGATGTTACGACCTTGATGGAGGTTGTAGTGATTGGTTATGGAGAAGTTAAAAAAGAAGATTTAACTGGTTCTATTGCAACATTAGGTACCAAAGATTTCAATAAGGGCGTAACCACGTCTCCGCAGGATCTGTTAGTTGGTAGAATAGCTGGTGTTTCAGTGGTGAGTGATGGTGGTGCCCCTGGAAGCGGAACAACAATCCGAATTCGTGGAGGGTCATCCATGTCAGCAAGTAATGATCCACTGATCATCATTGATGGTTTTCCTGTTGATAATGCCGACATCAGTGGTGTATCTAATCCATTAAGTACAATCAATCCAAATGACATTGAATCCTTTACGGTGTTAAAAGACGCTTCAGCAACTGCTATTTATGGTAGTAGAGCATCCAATGGGGTAATCATTGTAACTACAAAGAAAGGTGCTGAAGGAAAGCCCAAATTTGAATTTAATACCCAGATATCAATGAGTCAGCCCATTAAATACGTTGATGTGTTAAATGGAGATGAATACCGAAGTTTGATCAATTCTTTGTATGAAGAGGGATTCAGCGGGATTAACAATGATGCTCTGGCCAGGTTGGGCAACGAAAATACGGATTGGCAAAAAGAAATATTTCAAAATGCCATTTCACAAGATTATAATTTGACGGCTACAGGAGCCATTAAAAATGTGCCCTTCCGTGTTTCTTATGGATATACTGATCAAGAGGGGATTCTGAAAACAACATCAATGGTTCGAAACTCCATTTCGGCAAATATAAACCCGAAGTTTTTCGACGATCATCTTTCTGTGAATGTCAATTATAAACAATCATTCACCAATTCCAATTTTGGTGATCAGGGAGCCGTAGGTTCTGCAGTCAGTTTTGACCCTACACAACCGGTTATGAATGGTAATCAACGCTATGCAGGTTATTTTGCCTGGACGACAGAAAATCTGGAGGGCACGAATACAATGAATCCAGAAGGACCTGCCAATACCTTTAGTACCAATCCCGTATCTATGCTGGATTTAAGAGAAAATATCGGAGATGTAAATCGACTGATTGGTAACATCCAACTGGATTATAAAATGCATTTTCTTCCAGAATTAAGTGCTAATCTCAATCTCGGGACAGACAATTCAAATACGGATGGTTATGATGATGCATTGCCGGGATCCACATGGACATACCGTGACTATACAGGAGGGAATGGAAGACTTTTGGATTATACAGCAAAAAACAAGTCTGATCTCCTTGATTTTTATCTCAAATATGGAAATGACTTTGGTAAGCATAATCTTGAAATCATGGGAGGATATTCCTGGCAGCATTTTTATAGGGAAGGGACAACGTTTGATCGAAATGGCGATGAGACCCAGATATTGGAGGATTCTCAATATAAAAATGAAAACTACCTGGTTTCTTTTTTTGGAAGGTTGAATTATACATTTAACAATAAATATTTGTTTACAGCAACCTTCCGTGATGACGGTTCTTCACGTTTCGCAAAGGGCAACCAGTGGGCCTTTTTCCCATCTGTAGCTTTAGCGTGGAAAATAAATGAAGAATCTTTCCTGGCCAATGTAAGCGCTGTAACTAATCTGAAATTGAGACTTGGTTATGGTAATACCGGACAACAGGATATTTCAAACAATCAGTATCCAGCCCTGGCGGTTTACCAGCAAAGCATTGAGGGGGCTTCTTATCAATTTGGCGATCGCTTTATTTCAACATTACGGCCAAACAGATATGATGCAAATATCAAGTGGGAAGAAACCACCACCTATAATGCAGGACTTGACTTTGGATTTTTTAAGGATCGACTATTTGGTTCAATTGATGTATATCAGCGAAAAACCAAGGATTTAATTAATACGATCCCTATCCCAGCGGGCAGTAATTTTTCTAATTACCTGACTACCAATGTCGGTGATCTTGAAAATATAGGATATGAACTTTCTGTAACGGGTCGAATCGTTGAACAACGTGATTTTACATGGAATCTTGGAGTGAATTTTACTCAGAATACAAATAAAATTACTAAGCTGACCAAAATCGATGACCCAACCTATCCGGGTGTTGCAGTTGGTGGAATATCGGGTGGCGTTGGAAATAATATTCAGATTCATACCGTTGGGTATCCGGCAAATTCATTCTATGTATTTCAACAGGTTTACAATGAAGAGGGGAATCCTATAGAGGCGTTGTATGTTGATCGGACAGGAAATGGAGGTGAAGTAGCCAGCAATGAACTGAACAAATATCATTTGAATAATCCAGTTGCTGATATGTGGGCTGGAATCAATACCAGTTTGAAATATAAAAATATAGATTTTGGATTCTCAGGCAGATTGAGTATAGGCAATTATATGTACAATAATGGATTGTCCAATGCTACATTAACTGCATTGTATTATCCGACTAGATACTTCACGAATATAAGAAGAGAAGGACGAGATATTGGATTTGAAAACCCGCAGTACTGGTCAGATCTCTACGTTGTAGATGCTTCATTCTTTAAGATGGATAACATGAGTTTAGGCTATACTTTTAATGAATTGTTTACGGATAAATTAAGTGGCAGGGTAAGTTTCACGGTTCAAAACGCATTTATAATTACAGATTATAGTGGAATAGACCCTGAAGTTTTTAGTGGGATCGATAACAATCAATATCCGAGACCCAGAACCTACCTCGTTGGTTTAAACCTGAATTTTTAACGAAAAAGTAAAAAAACAATGAAGAATATAAAATTTAATTATTTAGGCATCGTATTGCTGCTGGTTTTATTAATCACTTCGTGTGTTGGTGATTTAAATGTGGAGCCGATCGATCCTAATCAGATTACATCAGCCACAGTATATCAAAGCGTTGGTGATTATGAAAAGGGTTTGGCAAAATTATATGCGACGTTTGCCTTGAGTGGTCAGCAGGGGCCTGATGGACAGCCCGATATCCAAGGAATTGACGAAGGCTTTGGAAATTATTTACGACAATACTGGAACAGCCAGGTACTAAGTACCGATGAAGCTGTTTTATCCTGGAATGATGCTACAATTAAGGACTTTCACTATCAAACGTGGACTCCTACGGATGTTTTTCTTGCAGCATTATACTCAAGAATCATGTACACAGTGGCATTGAGTAATGAATTTATCCGTGCAACAGCAGAAAGTGAAGATGCGGCTGTTAAGCGATTTCATGCAGAAGCGCGTTTTTTGAGAGCCTTAGCGTATAGTCATGCGATAGATTTATTTGGAAATCCATCATTTGTTACAGAAGAAGACCTTCCCGGAGCTTTTTTTCCTCAACAAATTCAAAGAAGTGACCTGTTCGGTTATATCGAAAGCGAGCTAATCGATATTGAAAGTGATCTGGGTGATCCAAAGTTTGAATACGGAAGAGCTGACAAATCAGCTGCCTGGATGGTTTTGGCGAAATTGTATTTGAATGCAGAAGTGTATATAAATCAATCGAAATATACTGAATGCATTGACGTACTAAATAAAGTGATCAGTGG
>JAHEMV010000272.1 GCA_024643455.1 Cytophagales bacterium | reverse complement strand
AGTATGGGTGGAACATCTTTAATATTTACAGGACTTTCACTGGGGATCATTCTCAGCGTAAGCCGTGGAGAAATAGATGAATTCAGCACAAGAAAAACAAATGATTTAAGAAAAGTAGCTAAAGCAGCGTAAACAATAAATTGATCGAAAAGAATAAACCATATCGCGTTTTAATAAGTGGAGGAGGTACCGGAGGCCATGTGTATCCGGCTATTGCCATTGCCAACAAAATGCGGGAAATGTTCCCGGATACCGTCTTTTTATTTGTCGGAGCGAAGGGAAAAATCGAAATGGAAAAAGTTCCTGATGCCGGATACCCCATAAAAGGGTTATGGATCAGTGGTCTTCAACGCAAACTAACTCTTAAAAATCTCATGTTCCCTATCAAATTGATCAGCAGCATGATGAAAACAAAAAAAATCATCAATGATTTCAAGCCTGATGTAGTGATTGGTGTGGGTGGATATGCAAGTGGGCCAACATTACAGACTGCTGCTAAAAAAGGCATCCCAACATTGCTGCAAGAACAAAACTCTTATGCTGGCCTGACAAACAAATTGTTGGCCGAAAAAGCGAGGAAGATTTGCGTCGCCTACGAAAATATGGACAACTATTTTCCAAAGGAAAAAATAGTGCTTACGGGCAATCCTGTAAGAAACGATATCATCGCTGTTGATAAAAAACGTGACCAGGCACTAAAATTTTTTGGGCTGGATGGCAAAAAGAAAACACTCTTTGCTTTTGGCGGAAGCCTGGGGGCGCGTACAATCAACGAAAGCCTGATCAACAATCTCATGGACCTTATTGCTGCTGATGTGCAGGTGATATGGCAAATCGGCACATTTTACTTTAAAGAGTTCGATGAAAGATTGAAAGATTTTGATCTGAGAAATATTAAATATTTCGAATTTTTAAAGGAAATGGATTTGGCATATGCAGCTGCAGATGTCATCATTTCAAGAGCTGGTGCACTATCCATTTCAGAAATTTGCCTTACAGGAAAACCTGCGATTTTTGTTCCTTCACCAAATGTTGCTGAAGACCACCAGACTAAAAATGCAATGGCATTGGTAAATGAAAAAGCTGCTTTACTTGTAAAAGATAAGGATGCCAAAGTCAACCTCGTACCGGAAGCACTGAAAATATTATTTAATGAGCCGCTACAAAAGGGACTTTCAGAAAACTTAAAAAGACTTGGTAAACCACATGCCGCAGAAAATATTGTTCGAGAAATAATCAAGCTTATAGATTGAGAATCGAAGATAAACATATCGTCTATTTTTTAGGTATCGGAGGCATTGGTATGAGTGCCCTGGCACGATGGTTTATGCATCTTGGTAAAAAGGTTTACGGGTATGATAAAACCGAAACACCTTTGACCAGGAATCTCATTAAAGAAGGCGCAGAAATCCATTATACAGACGATGTGAATAACATCCCTGGAGAAGTCCTGAATTCAAAGAGCACGGTGTTGGTTGTTTATACTCCAGCCATACCAAAAAACCATCGTGAACACAATTATCTTATCGAAAAATCCTATACGATTTTAAAAAGATCGGAAGTCCTTGGCTTAATCACCAAAGACCTTTATTCGGTAGCAGTGGCAGGTACGCATGGAAAAACAACCACTTCTTCCATGATTGCTCATATATTGAAACATGCTGGAAAATCAAGTGTTGCACTGATGGGCGGCATTTTACAGGGATATGAATCTAACCTGATCATTGAAGGAGAACATACTCCTGACACTATCGCTGTATTAGAAGCCGATGAATATGACCGTTCTTTTTTACGATTGTCACCAGATATCGCTGTAGTTACTTCTGCAGACGCTGATCACCTGGATATCTATGGCGAGCATGACGAAATGAAAACTTCGTTCAAACAATTTATTCAGAAGGTAAAACCAAATGGCCACGTTTTTGTAAACGAGTCACTCACAACTTGGCTAATCAATGAAAACCCAATTGTTGAAAACCATACCTACTCGTTACAAAAAGGGAACAATAAAGCATCAAATATCCATATTTCAGGAACAGATTTCGTTTTTGATTTCCAAGGTGAAAAAGGAACTATTAAAGATATCTCATTGTCGATACCTGGTTACCACAATGTGGAAAATGCCATTGCTGCTGTAGCTGTTGCTTTACAATTAGGAATAGATCATGAAAGCATCAAGTCTGCATTAGGCAGTTTCAAAGGCGTAAAAAGACGATTTGAATACCAGGTTAAAAGATCCGATATAGTATATATTGACGATTATGCCCACCATCCTATGGAAATCAAGGCATTTATTGGTTCGGTAAGAAGTCTATATCCTAATAAAAAGATAACTGCAATTTTCCAGCCCCATCTCTTTACGCGTACCCGTGATTTTGTGGATGGCTTTGCTGAAAGTCTTGACATGGCAGATGAGGTAATACTCATGAACATTTATCCAGCGAGGGAATTACCGATCGAAGGTATTACTTCTAAAATCATCCTGGATAAAATGAAAAATACTAACAAAAGCATCGTGCCAAACGAACAACTTATGGATAAGGTGCAACAATTACATACTGATGTGATCGTGACGGTTGGCGCTGGAGATATCGATCGATTTGTTCAACCAATAAAGAATTTACTAGAAAATAGAAAATGAAACTAAAGCTTAAAAACATACGAAACCTGACATTAACCATTGGTTTGGCAATTGTATTGTTTGGCTTTATTGGCTTCATAGAAAAGCAAGCTGACAACAGAATCTGTTCTTCAATTATTGTAGACATTGATAATCAGTTTGAAAATTACTTTATAAATGAAAGTGATGTTATTAATCTGATCACCAACGGAGGAGATCAACGCATAGTAGGCGAACCATTTGAAAATTTGAATTTAAAAAACATTGAAAAAGAATTATGTAAAACAAAATTTATACAGAACGCTGAAGTCTATAAAGATCTAGAGGGAAACCTAATGATCACAATCAACCAAAGCAGACCTATGGCGCGCATGATGAGTCAGAAAATGAACGACCGATACATCACCAATAAAGGTGAAGTATTGCCAATGTCAAAAAGGTATACTGCAAGAGTTTTATTGATTGATGGACCATTCGCAGACAATGCTAAACTGTACAATTTGAACGAAACCGAAGATGGAAGACACCTGATGGAACTATTGAAATTTATTGAAAAAGACAAGTTCTGGAAGGCACAAATTGCACAGATGTATATTGATACTAAAGGAAATATAAAAATGTACACTCAGGTAAGTAAGCAGGTAGTTGAATTTGGAAAGCCAGAGGATATAGAAGGAAAATTTAAGAAGCTTAAAATATTTTATAAAGAAATATTGCCAGCCAAAGGTTGGAATAGCTATGACAAAGTGAGTGTAAAATTTAAAGATCAAATAGTTTGCGAATAACTTTTTAATTATGGAAAAAGATAAAATTGTCGTCGGCCTAGACATAGGAACCACCAAAATTTGCGTTATCGTTGGACGCAAAAATGAGTATGGCAAACTTGAAGTACTGGGAATGGGGAAAGCGGTATCTGACGGAGTAATCCGAGGTATCGTATCAAACATTGATAAAACCATTTTCGCTATTGAAAAAGCCATAGAAGAAGCAGAAGCACAATCTGGCATCAACATTCGGGTAACCAATGTGGGTATTGCCGGTCAACACATCAGAAGCTCCATCCAGCATGGAAGCATCACTCGAAATTCATCAGAAGATGAAATTACGATTGAAGACATCAACCGGATCACCAACGATATGTACAAAATCGTTATTCCTCCGGGAAGTGAAATCATCCACGTGATGCCACAGGACTATTATGTGGATTATGAGGATGGCATCAAAGATCCTGTAGGTATGTCCGGCGTAAAACTGGAAGCTGATTTTCATGTGATTACTGCTCAGACCAATGCAATAAACAACATTAACAAATGTGTGAAAAGAGCAGGTCTTGAAATCGAAAACCTGATTTTAGAACCGCTTGCTTCAAGCCTTTCCGTCCTGAGCGATGAAGAAAAAGAAGCTGGAGTTTGTCTGGTAGATATTGGAGGTGGCACCACAGATATTGCCATTTTCCATGAAAACATCATCAGACACACCGCTGTTATACCTTTGGGCGGCAATATCATCACCCAGGATATCAAGCAGGGCTGCATGGTCATGCAGCATCAGGCTGAATTGTTGAAAACTAAATTTGGTAGAGCCATTGCTGAAGAAGCCAGCCCTAATGAAATCGTTTCTATCCCAGGTTTGCGCAACAGAGCACCAAAGGAAATTTCCATTAAAAATCTTTCTCATATCATTGAGGCAAGAATGGAGGAAATCATCGAGCTGGTGCATACAGAAATTATTACTTCTGGATACCAGAGCAAGCTTGCTGGAGGAATTGTTATCACTGGTGGAGGTGCACAACTACAAGGGATCAAACAATTATTTGAATATATGATTGGCATGGATGCAAGAATCGGATATCCAAATGAACACCTTGGCAAAAGTAAGATTGAGGCAGTAAAGACACCGATGTATGCTACAGCCGTAGGTCTTGTGCTTTCAGGCTTCCGTGCACTTGACGATCGCGAAAACAAATATTTGGAAAAATCTTCCGTTTTCGTTCCCAAAAAGGAAAAGAAGGATCGCGGCAGCGATATATTTAGAAAAATCATAGACAAGACCAAAGGCTTGTTGATTGATGATATTGATAATAGAGAAGATTACTAAACTGAAATACCGGAACTTAATATTTTAGTCATGACTGATAATACATATTCATTCGACATCCCCAAACATCATAAGTCGATAATAAAAGTAATTGGGGTAGGTGGCGGAGGCAGCAATGCTGTAAACCACATGTTTGGCCAGGGCATTAAAGATGTAGAATTTGTTATCTGCAATACAGATTCTCAAGCATTGATGACAAGCCCAGTCCCAAACAAACTACAAATAGGTATCCATCTTACTGAAGGCCTTGGAGCAGGCGCTAACCCTGAACAAGGCATGAACGCTGCTTTGGAAAGCAAAGAAGATATCCGTAATCTACTGAGCGATGATACCAAAATGGTATTTATCACAGCAGGAATGGGTGGAGGCACAGGTACAGGAGCAGCTCCTGTTATTGCCAAAGTTGCACGTGAATTGGGTGTATTAACCGTAGGTATTGTTACGGCACCATTTGGCTTCGAAGGTAAAAAGAAAATGAATCAAGCCGAAGCTGGCATAAACGAACTTAAGGCAAATTGCGACACTGTACTCGTAATCCTTAACGACAAACTAAGAGAAATCTATGGAAATTTGCCTATTCGGAATGCATTTGCACAAGCGGATAACGTTCTGACAACTGCGGCTAAAGGTATAGCAGAAATCATCACCGTACCAGGTTATGTAAACGTGGACTTTGAAGATGTAAAAACAGTAATGAAGTGTTCGGGATCTGCCGTAATGGGATCATCAACAACAGAAGGTGAAAACAGAGCCAGAAGAGCTGCTGAGGAAGCACTAGCTTCACCGCTTTTAAATGAAAAAGACATACTAGGTGCACAGAAAGTATTGCTATCGATCATTTCAGGCGAACAGGCTGAACTACAGATGGACGAACTTACAGAAATCACAGATTACATCTCTGAAATGGCCGGTGAAGAAGCTGAAGTTATATTTGGCCATGGCATCGATCCAGATCTAGGCGAAAGTATCCGTGTCACAGTAATTGCTACAGGATTTGAACATCATAACGAAACAATCAGGGTTAAAACAACTACTGTAAGGGATTTGGAAACCAGCAAACCTATAAATAAACCGGAAAGTCAGATTGACATATTCGAATCACAGCCTACAGTAAAAAAAGAACCTCAGGTAAAACAAGCAGATTTATTTAGTGAAACGAGAACCTATACGTTTGAGAATCCGACTCCTCCAAAAAAAGAAGCAGATTATAGCAAACACACTGTTGGCCTTGATGATGATCTTCTGGATAAAATAGGTATAGAACAGAAAAAAGAATTTCAAACTGAAAGTGTGACCATTGATAATAACCTTGATACTAAAAGATTTAATCTTTTACAAAAATCCAAGGAAAGGGTTGAAAAACTCAATGGGTTGAAACATGTCAATCATGACCGTGATGATGATTACAGGGAAAAATGGGATACTCCCGCATATATTCGACGAAATATAAATTTACAGGATGTCCCTCATTCTTCAGAAAAGAATGTTTCCAGGTACAACCTCAACGACGATAATCAACTACTTGGGAACAATAAGTTTTTGCATGACAATGTGGACTAAAAATCAATAATTTTTTGAGCTTGCTTATGGATTTTTGATAATAATACTTTATCGATGATTTTATTATCAGTCATAACTTCATCTATTTTAGGTATTCGGACTCTATAAGCCAGTACATTTGTTCCACAATAACTCAATATATCAGTAAAGTGACTTAGGGCGATTCCGGCGCCCTGGTCGCCTGATGATATCCCAACAAGGGCACTTTTTTTATCAGCCAACGCCTTACTTCGGTCCAAACCATCAATAAAAGCCTTTAAAACACCAGGAAATGATCCGTTATATTCTGGGATCACGAATATAAACTTCCTAGATTCATTCATCAAAGCCCTCACTTTGTTGAACTCTACATTTTTACCCACATTTTCATATAGGGCAGATTTTATAAAATCATGAGGCAAATCGTGCAGATTAAAAATAACATTTGCTATACCCTTTTCACGCAATATCTCTGAATATTGTACAGCTACATACTGGGAAACAGAATCCCTCCTATTCGTACCAACAATTATCGTAAGCATTCTACATTTATTAATCTTTTCTTAACCTTCAAATTCAATAAAAGTTCACAATTTTAAAAAAGAAGTGACCATATGTACCTTACTTCAGTCAACAATAAATCCGACAATTTTTAACTGATTCAAAAATTGACGAAAAGTTTTCGCCTTTTATGGAATTTTTTTAGGCCAATTTGCATTATAAATTGTAACACTTAAAGTAAATATTTTTTTAATAGTCATAGTACTGCACTATTTTTTATTACCAAGCCAAAATGGAAAAAAGCAACAAAATAGAACGTTGGAAAGAAATAGATTTTGAATCAAATCTTTACCATGATAAATATGAAGTATCACATTTAGGAAGAATTAAAAGTTATGCTATAGATAAAGATAGTGGCAGAATTCTTAAAGGTGGCAATGTCAA
>JAHEMV010000271.1:2217-7223 GCA_024643455.1 Cytophagales bacterium | reverse complement strand
CTGTATTTCATTTTATCTCAATTTTTTAAAATTGGATTTCAGTCAGTTTTGTCTTTAAAATAGTTAATATCATTTATCAGTCAATCTGTTATTAAGTATTTTTTTCAGCGTTGCCCATAACAGTCCGGCTAGCATGTGGAGCTTGGCATCGCGTGCTGGCCTAAAGCGGCTCTCCATGCTCGTCATTGTTGGCTGGAGTTTTTTACATTTTCGATATTCTTGGTCTGTCCGGATTTGAAAGATTGGGAGTTCGTTGAATAATTTTTTTTGCAAGACGAAAATCTGCCTCACAACTAAAGATCTGTCGATGAGAGTTTGTCAAAATTAAGCTATTGTAAAACTCGACATTTTCTGTATCGGACAGTGAGACTATAGTATTGTCGTTCTTTGTCCATTCTGGAAATTCTTTTCTAAGTAGAATACTAATCCCAAATCTTGGTGTTAATGGAAAATATATTTCATAAGCTAAAAGGTTAATATTTTGGTGGATATGTCCGGCAACCGGATTGTCCGACGTATATAATTTATGTTTCGTCTTGTTATCCCAAAATACCCAAATTCTGTCTGTGAGTTCTTCTATACTTTTATCAAGTTCAGGACTCAATAACATGTGGATTTGTTGTTCTTTGGAATTGTAATTTTTTGCCTCTAAGCCTTTTTCTTTGAGGAATTCTTCTGTTGCACCTTTTTCCTCGAGTTGACGTTCAATCTCAATTGCAGTGTGCTTGCCTCTTACTCTACATTCTATGGTTCTTAATTGCTGAATAATAATATATTCAGCTAATGTATTTTTGTCGTCAATTGTCAATTCTTTTAGTTCACCCTTTTCTAAAAGCTCTATTGTTTTATTAATAATCTTTGCAGATTTGCCTTCGAAATTTGACAAGGTTTTTTCGATAATTTGTTCTTGACCTAATTCGTCTATTGGCGGGTAATCGTAAAAGAATTTTTTGTGGGCAACATTTTCCGTACTTGTACCAAATTCCTTTTGTGTTTGAATATCAAAGACGAAAATTATGTCTTTATCATTCGTGAAGTTCGAAAGATAAAATCTAGGTACGTAGTGTTGTTTCTTAATTTTGTTCATTCTACCAAATTCCATCCAACATACAGCTAAACCCAATTGGGTTTATACACTTATAGAATTCATTAATTTATTTTTCAAATCCCAGCAATTTTAAGAAAAAGTCCTTCAAAATCGCGTCTCGGTTGATATGTTAAACCATCCTTATCAGATGCCTGTTTTGATCAAAACTATAGGTATCTAATGGTGTCACCATTGGTGCATGCATCAGTTGCGAAGGCGTCCAATCGCGATTGATGAGATAGGCGAAGGTATTCATATCCCAAAGCATTTTCAATGAAAAAGGCTGATTATCTTCAGTTTCATAATGTCTGAATTCAGTAGTTCGTTCTTCGTTGCCAAATTTAACAGATAATGTAGTCGACTCAGTTTCTTTTTATATTACTTGAAGCGGGTTACCACAATTGAAGTTAATACTATCACTACTATTTTTTTTAACATTATGGTCACTTGAACATTTTATGATTTACTAATTTCAATTTCAACACCAGCCTCTGTTTTATTAATTACAGACTTTTTTTATTGTTTACTATTTGTAGAAGACTACATTAAATCTATTCCTACTTACTCCATTTTCAGGGAATCTACAGGATTCTTTCTTGATGCCCTGATTGTTTGAGACCCGATGGTAAGCACACCCAGAATAAGCAAAATTGATGTGCCCAAAAGAACGGTGCCCAAGCCAAACTCGACTCGATTGGGAAAATGCTGCAACCAAAAATTATTTAAAAAATATCCCAACGGCGCCCCTATGCATATTGCCGCCAATAACATTTTCAGAAACCCTTTTGCAAGCAAAAATGCTATATTCAATTCTTCAGCTCCCAAAATCTTTCGGATCCCGACTTCCTTTGTCTTGCGCTCTGCCGTATAAGTTGCCATGCCAAGCAATCCCAAACACGCAATTACTATTGCCAAAAAGGCAATGAATCCTATGATCGAGACTACATCAAAAATTGCCTGGTGGGTTGATTGAAGTTGATCATCGAAGAATTCATATTTGAACGGATGAACAGGATCAATTTTTTTCCATTTGCTCTCCAGATCGGAAATCACTCCCGCCAAATCAGCAGTAGAAAGTCGCACATTTAAATACTTGAACCCGGACGGCTGGTTGCGTATCAAGAGTGGTGCAATGCCGTCTTCATTGATCAAAAGTTTGTAGCGAAAATCCTTTACAACGCCAATCACTTCGAGCATTTCATCTCCCCATTTTGATTCGAATACTTCACCTACAATTTGTGACGGTAGTTGATAGCCCATCGCCTTTACAAATGCTTCATTCACTAAAATAAATCTGTCTGATGCTTCTCCTGCCACAGGTAATTGCAGTCCGGCTAAGAGATTTATTTCCAGATTGGATGTAAAATTTTCATCCCCCAGCAAAATGCCGACTTTTTTATATTCATTTCTCTCACCTGTTTTCTTTAATTCATTGTTATTACTCATTCCCCCTGACGGGATGATGTCACAAGCGGATATGGTCGTAACTTCCGGGATGCTTTGAAATTCATTTGAAAGCATTTGATAGTCGGTGCCTTGTAATTCTATATTGACAATATTTTCAGATTGAAATCCATAGTCAAATGCCAGAAAATGTTTGAATTGGTTGTAAATCAAAATGGATGTCGTGATGAATATCAAGGAGATCACAAACTGGAAAATGCTGAGAACTTTTTGTATTCCGAATTTTCCCGGATTTATACTATGAAGGTTTTTCAAAACTTTTACAGGCTGATACTTTGACAGGTAAAGGGCAGGGTATGCTCCTGCAAAAATCCCTATCAGCATGGCAAAACCTATGAAGACGGCAAAGACCGATGGGATAAAAGGAAGTTCAAAGTTCAGGTATTTATTCACCCAAAGGTTCTTAAAAGCGGGTGCGACAATAAGTAAGAGTCCGATCGCTGCCACCAGTGAAATCATGGCTGTGATGACAGACTCACTAAGAAACTGAATGATCAGATTCTTTCTTTGCGCCCCCGAAACTTTTCGTATTCCTATCTCTTTGGCTCTGGTAAGGGCTCTGGCAATGGACAATCCGGTATAATTCAAACATGCCGACAGCATAATGATAAATGCCAAAAAACCCAGAACATAATATCCCAAATTTGGCAGGCGATTGTTCGTGTCATTACTCATCACGTTCAATTGAACATTGGCAAGTTTTTGCGGTACGTATTTAAATTCCTTTGCTGTCTCTGAAGTCAGATCAGCATATTTACGCTTCACCAGATCACTCAATGCCGTGTTCAGATCGCTTTCATTTTTATCAACATTTAAAAGAACATAGGTATAGGTGCGATAAATCCATTCCCAGTCGTTCGTCCTGTCTTCTAATTTTTTTTCGGCATATAAAATATCTCTTGAAGATGATGATACCAGAACATCAAATTTAAGATGTGATTTATATTTTGTTTCATCAAGTACTCCTGTAACGGTAAAGCTCCCCCATGAAACTGGAGGCGCACTTATACCATCAAATTCTTGTGGAAATGCCAATTGGCGATCGGAAAAATCAATTGTCTTTCCGATAGGATTTTCGCCGGGGAATAATTTATCAGCCATTTCTTTTGAGATTACCATAGAATTGGGTGCCGCCAAAGCAGTTTTTTTATCGCCCTCTTCCAGTTGAAAACTGAAAACATTAAAAAAGGAAGGATCAGTAAAATAGCCGCGCATATCGGCTATTTTTTGTTCATACATGGCGTCACCTCCAACTCCGGGAGTAAGATTTACTGCATCTTCAATAATCGGGTAATCGGACTTTAGTACATTTGCCAGGGGGTATCCGCTTGAAGAATACATTTGACGGGCATCTTTATAGTCTGAAAGTATTCGATAGATTCTATCTTTTTTCTCGTGAAACTGATCATAGCGATTTTGATCTGCCAACATCAAAATAATCAGCATGAATACGGACATAGCCAAGGCCAATCCAAATACATTAATAAAAGAGAACACCTTATATTTAAGAATATTCCTCCATCCGATTTTAAAGTAACTTTTGTACATACCGTAAGTGTTTAAGTTTTTATATCCTTCTGTCGGCCTGATGATGCCTGGCCTGAACAGCATTAAAACATCAATTATAAATTTTATATCTGCCTTTCTCTTTCCGACTTTCTTAAGTCTCGCAACGTATTCCTCCAATAAATCCCCTTCAATATGATAAGCCAATTTTGGGTGGCAATACCACCTGAAGAAGCGGAGGAAGAGGTTGGGTGGCTGTTGCATTTGCTTACCCGATTATTTTCAAATCCAAGGCTACTTTCGGAATTGCCTTCCAAAGTTCATCCCTTGTGTCTTTTGTGTATTCGATTGCCTTTTTACCCAAGGCTGTAATTTGAAAATATCGTCTCGGTCGGCCCATTCTTTCTTCCGTGGTTTCACCGTTGAATGATTTTACATAACCTTTATCTTCCAATCTTACCAAGGCAGAATGCATGGCACCCATGCTTACTTGCCTTGAAAGCCTTGTTTCAATCTCGTTTTTTATGGCTACGCCATAAGCTTCCTTGTACAAAACGCCTATGGTAAGAATGACGATTTCTTCAAACTCTCCCAGTTGATATTTTTTCATGAGCAGACTATTTTCCTATTTGTAGGAATAACAATCGTGCCAAATGGTCTGAACCTTTAAATCTGTCTGTTTTAAAGATTTGTGCTTTGTTTATGCGTTCGAAGTCGGACAACTATTGTTCGAAATTTATATCGCACTTAACTTTTCCGGAGGTTTTGAAGTTGGTTGGTGTTATAGATTTGGAGAAGTGATGGGTTGCAGGGACATTGGCCGGCGGAATCCAAACGAGCAGCACCGTGAATCAACGAAACTTTAGCGGAGGAGCTAGCGAAAGCACACGGTTGTTGATTGTGACGATAGGGCAAAAGTCCCAACTCCGTTGGTGCGGGTATGTTAGTG
>JAHEMV010000271.1:0-2117 GCA_024643455.1 Cytophagales bacterium | reverse complement strand
TCTTGTCCCCGGGACAAGAACGTGGGAGCGGGGAGCGACATTTGCACCCCACCTGCACCCCAATTTTTTATATGGCGTGTTAGCTGGCGTAAATATATTATTCCAAATCTTCTATTTTTCTTTTTACAAAATCCATATCAGGTTTTATTTCTAAAATCTTTCTATAATGTTCTAACGCTAGATCATTTTGTCCAGATTTCTCATATTCAGTTGCAATTATACTATGAAGTACATCAGATTTGGGAAATTTATTTAGACCATGCTTAATAAGTTTCATTGCTTTTTCAGTGTCACCTTGCATTACAAGATTCATTGAATTACCAATAAAAAAGCCTTCTGAATAATCAAAGATTGAATTATATCTCTCCAGTTGGTTATTGGAAAAATCAGTGAATTCAGAATACGAAAATTGTACACCGGGAGCAGGGGAATAACCCCAATCTTTGAATGCCATTTTTAATCCATCTGGTATATATCTATAAATAATTGAGTAGTGCCCTTCATTATTATATTCTTTACCTATTATCTCTAGTTTGTCCGTTTTTGTCTGTTTGAGCATAGTTGCAAGAGAATCCCAATTAGATTTTTCTTTTTGCTGATCATCAAGGCCATAAAATGAATAAAAATATTTTTTAGAATTAAAATCATCTAAAATAGAATCAATATTAATCTTCAGAAACAAATCAGAATGATAAGGTGCACCTGCTATAAATATATCAAAGGAATCCGGGCTATTCAATAATGTATTTATTATAAAAGCACCAGTTGTTGAATGTCCCAAAATCAACCGTAAATTATTTGTTTTATATGTACTGTCAATAAATGGTATCAACTCCTTAGTCAGAAAATTTGTAAACTCATTTGCTCCATCTCCAGGTTTAAAATAATAACCTCTTTTTACACTTTGTATCCCTACTACTATGCACTCTGGAATTTCTCCTTTTGTTAGCATATCAGTCACTCCATAGTAATATGAAAAAATAATCTGTCCATCGAGTACATAATGAACAGGGTATCTACAGTTTGCTTGATGGTAGTTTTTTGGTAATCCAATAAAAAGATCTACAACTCCTTCCAAGTTTTTTGATTTAAACGAATATTTATCACCTATCAAGATGTCTGACCTTGTGACGTCTTGTGTAAATCCATTATTAGCTAAGGCAATCAGGATTAGAAAAATATAAAATCGAGTCATTTAATATGGTTTTAAGTATGATTGTACCTCATGTTTTATGACAGCTAACATATTGCTAAACGCAATGGCGTTTATTCATTTATTTTCCAAACCCTTGTAATTTCAAGAAAAAGTCCTTCAAAATCGCATCCCGGTCAATGTGATATACCATTCTAATGAGATGTCGGTTATTGTCAAAACTATAGGTATCAAAAGGTGTCACTATCGGTGCGTGGACCAGTTGCGAAGGTGTCCAATCGCGATTGATCAGGTAGGCGATGGTAGTCATGTCCCAGAGCACTTTAGACCATGCAAAGTGATCACTGTGATAGTCCTTGAAAATTTTCAGCAGATAGTCGGATATAGCATTCTGGCCAACGAGATAGTGTTCCATCTCAGGCACTGTGGTCGTAAACTGGCTTACTACGCCCATACATGGATATTGCACCAATGCTACACCACTGTTTAGTACGACATTGGCGGCATCTTTATCCTGCGTCATATTAAATTCCCTGGTGTTTGGCCAATGGTGTGCATTGCCCCCAAGCCATACCACCACGATATTTTTGGTTATTTCAGGCTTAAGTAAAATGGCATTGGCTACGTTGGTGATTGCCCCGACCGCGACTACATACAATGGATTTTCCGAAGAATGCCCGGATGCCCTTTTGATCAGATCCTCAGTAGCTGCACTTGACTCCGGGATAAGGTCTTTTGTGAGATAAACAGTTGATCCCTTAAATGCCAAACCCTTTCCATCAACATTCATTTTTTCGCAAACCCGTAAAATTTCCTCATAGCTCAATTGCATTCCTTTTGTCGGATTATCAGCCCGGTTATTGGAAAAAGGAGCGGCATATACTGCTTCTACATTAAAACTTTCTTTGGACAGCAAGGCATAAACCAGGGCAAACTGATCGTCAATCTCATTATAGGTGTCGGT
>JAHEMV010000270.1 GCA_024643455.1 Cytophagales bacterium | reverse complement strand
TGAAATTCATTATGGAAAAACACTGCTTTCCAGGGAAAAACTAATTTATGTATTGCTCAATAAACCCAAGGATTTCATTACAACAACAGATGATCCCCAGGAACGGAAAACTGTTATGCAGCTGGTTGCCAAGGCTTGTACAGAGCGAATATATCCGGTTGGGAGACTTGATAGAAACACAACAGGTGTTTTGTTGCTTACTAATGACGGTGAACTTTCCAAAAAACTTACCCACCCTTCACATGAAATCACCAAGGTGTACCAGGTTGAATTAAATAAGCCAATAGAGACGGAACATTTTGAGAAGATTAAAGAAGGAGTGGAACTGGAAGATGGCATGGTAAAAGTGGATGAAATTGCCACGCTCGATCCTTCTGGCATTGCTTTAGGTGTGGAAATCCATACCGGAAGAAACCGAATTGTACGCAGAATTTTTGAAAGTTTTGGATATGAAGTCCTGAAGCTTGATCGCGTACTATTTGCTGGTCTTACAAAAAAAGATCTTCCCCGTGGTAAATGGCGATTCCTTAAAGAGAAGGAAATCTTAAAATTGAAATACCTCAAATAATTAAAATTTATTCAAACCATTTTTAGCCAATAAATTCGTGTCAAAATAAAATTGTTTTTCCAAAAATAGTATGCATGCATACTATTTTTGGAAAAAATTGATTTAATTAGACATGTTTTTAAGTTGCAGGGTTATGAATGAAAATCGAAAAGAAAAAATTAAACACAAAAAAAGGACTTCCTAAAAAGAAAGTCCTAAACCCTGAAGGTGTGGTGACGAGTGGATTCGAACCACCGACTCACGGATTTTCAGTCCGATGCTCTACCAACTGAGCTACATCACCTTCAAAAGTGGATGCAAAAGTAGATAATTTATCTATTGACGCAAATAAATAGTTGAAAAATTGAATAAAAATATAATTTGATATGATCTCGTTTCAACAGATTTTATTTCTCATCACCATCCTGGTAGCAGGCTATTTTTTCTTTAGAAGGGTTCTCCAAATCAGAAAAAATATTCTTATGGGGCAGGACGAAGATCGAACAGACCAACCTACAAAAAGGTGGAAGTCGATGCTGCTGGTCGCTTTTGGACAGAAGAAAATGTTCAAAAAACCCATACCTGCTTTTTTACATTTGCTTATTTATATAGGTTTTATAGTCATTAATATTGAAGGAATCGAGTTTTTTCTTGATGGTATCTTTGGAAAACATCGTATGATAGCACGATTGCTTCAGCGATTGGATCTTACCATATTTTACTCCATCACCCTCAATATTTTTGAGTTTCTGGCATTGGCTGTAATCTTATCTTGTGTGTTTTTTCTAATCAGGAGAAATGTATACAAAATAAAAAGGTTCGACGGTGTGGAAATGTCGCGATGGCCTAAACTGGATGCCAACTTGATATTGATTTTTGAAATTATACTCATGTTTGCCATTATGACGATGAATGCAACTGATCAGATACTTCAAGAGCGTAATGTTGTCGGCTTCCCCAATACCGGGCTTATGATAATTAGTGAAATTTTTGCCTCTCCGTTTTATCGTCCATTCAATACAGAACTTGTTTTGGCAATAGAACGAATTGCCTGGTGGGCGCATATTATTGGTATATTTTCATTCGCAATCTATGTAACCTATTCCAAGCATTTGCACACCTTTATGGCTTTTCCCAATACTTATTATTCCAATTTGGAACCCTTTGGCAAAATAAAAAATATGCCTGAAGTGACCAGGGAAGTTAATATGATGTTAGGTATTGCTCAAGTTGAATCACCAACCAACTCAGAAACTGTACGATCGCTAGGTGCGAAAGATATCAAAGATCTCAGCTGGAAGAACCTGATGGATGCCTATACCTGTACAGAATGCGGTAGATGTACAGCACAATGTCCTGCAAATCAAACAGGCAAGCTACTTTCGCCTCGAAAAATTATGATGGATACCAGGGACCGCATGGAAGAATTGGGTGATCTATTGGCCAAATCGGGAAAAGAGGCTACGGATGGCAAATCATTGTTAGGAGATTATATTTCAAAAGAAGAAATTTTTGCCTGTACTTCTTGTAATGCCTGCGTTGAAGCTTGCCCGGTTACAATTGATCCGTTGTCCATCATTTTACAAATGAGAAGGTATATGTCTATGGAAGAATCAAGTGCACCGCAGGAATGGAATGCAATGTTCTCGAATATTGAAACAAGCTTTTCTCCATGGAAATTTCCTCCTTCAGAGCGATTCAAATGGGCAGATGAGTTTACAAAAGAAAATTAGCATATGGAAAATAAGTTAAAAATAAACGTACCAACGATGGCCGAACTAGCTCAAAAAGGCATCGAACCTGAACTTTTACTTTGGATTGGATGTGCTGGTTCGTATGATGAACGATATAAAAAAGTGACCAGAGCATTTGTAAGACTGCTCAACTTAGCAAAAGTATCATTTGCTGTTTTGGGAGAAGAAGAAGCCTGTACGGGTGATCCTGCTCGCCGGGCCGGCAATGAGTTTCTTTTTCAAATGCAGGCGACTGCAAACATCCAGGTGTTGAATGGATATAAAGTAAAAAAAATTGTCACGGCATGTCCGCATTGCTTCAATACAATAAAAAATGAATATCCGGACCTTGGTGGAAAATATGAAGTGGTGCATCATTCTGAATTTCTGCAACAATTAATTCAGGAAGGAAGGTTGACAATGGAGGAGGAAACTGAGTTTAAAGACACCAAAATCACCTATCACGACAGCTGTTATTTAGGAAGATCCAACCATATTTACGATGCGCCACGCCAGTTGATAAAATTTCTACAGGCTGATTTGGTGGAGATGGAAAGAAATAAAGAAAATGGGTTTTGCTGTGGAGCCGGGGGAGCACAAATGTTTAAAGAATCCGAAAAAGGGACAAAAGATATCAATATAGAACGAACCGAGGAAGCTTTAGAAACGCACGCTACCATTATTGCCTCAGCCTGCCCGTTTTGTATGACCATGCTTTCTGATGGAATAAAAAACAAAGACAGGGACGAAGATGTTAAAGTATTGGATTTGGCTGAGTTGATTGCTAAATCCAAAAATCTGTAGTTCGAATCATCATTTTAATTAAGTTTGCAGCTAGGACCCTATATTTCCAAATGATAATCCTGATTGTTGACCAAAAAGAGGTATTAAATTATGTTAGTTCCATTTGAAAAATTGAATCCGCAGAGTAAAATCTGGATTTACCAATCTGACAAAGTTCTTGATAAAAAAGCTCAAAAGTTTGTGATAGATAAGACTGAATCTTTTTTAAAGGAGTGGACTGCCCATGGAAACTCATTGGAAGCTGGTGTGCAAATTCGATATGATCAATTTATTATTATTGGTGTCGATGAAGCCTTCAATGAAGCTAGTGGATGTTCGATTGACAAATCTGTAGCTTTTTTTCGCGGATTAGGTAATGCCCTCAATATCGATTTATTGGAGCGATCAAAGGTAGCCATTAAAAATAATAACCAAGTCGGCCTGGTCGAATTTACAGAAATTAAAAAAATGGTAACTGAAGGGTTGATTACACCAGTAACCGAAGTCTTCAATAATGCCATTGTTGCAAAGAAGGAATTAGAATTTGATTGGGTGTTGCCTGCAGGAAAATCATGGCTAAAAAGGTATTTTTAAAATTAAATTCATTGTTCTGGCATACTAGAAAATCTAAATTTTTGTTTTAAATCCAAATGCAATTCAATTTGAATCGTTAAATTTGGTTCCTTTGACACGAAAAGCGCAAATGCGGTTGAAATGAAAAAAAACACTGCTTACATAGTATTATTTTCCATCATTTTTTTGGCTTCCTGCTCTGCCGGTAAAATGGCTATGAAAAAAGGAAATAAAAAATTTAAATATGGAGAATATGAACTTTCAATAGATTATTACAACAATGCCATAAAGCATAATTTTAAATCAGGTGAAGCTAATTTTAAAATAGGTGAGTCATTTCGATTATCGAACCGTATTAAAGACGCAGAACCTTTTTATAAAGCTTCAATTGCCAATAAATACGATGATGAGGAGGTATATTATTATTATGCCTTAGCGCTCAAATCAAATGAAAAATATACTGAAGCAAAAGAAGTACTTGAAAACTATCTTGCCAAAGCCACCGATGAAAAAATAATCGATCTGGTTCAGATCGAAGTGGATAACCTGATAAAGCTGAATGAGATTCTCGAAAAGCCAAATTATTATCGGGTAAAAAACCTGGAATTGATCAATACGCCATCAGCAGAGTATTCTCCGGTTTACCTGGATGGTGAGTTGTATTTTACCTCTTCGAGGTTCGGCGGAAAAATTTATAAAGCAACCGGCACATCATTCACAAATTTGTATAAAGTAAAAACCCGGGGAGCCATTGTGGATGGTGAAACAATTGCATCACTGGGAGATGATATAAATTCCCCAAATACCAATGATGGTTGTATTGCATTTTCTCCAGACGGGCAAACCATGGTATATGCAAAAGGAAATAGCGGACGTAAAAAAGGAGCTGAAGATGTGGACCTGTATATTTCGCGGTTCAGAAGAGGAACCTGGTCAACACCAGAATTGATGCGAATCAATGACGACAGAGCCTGGGATTCTACACCGACCTTTTCCAAAGATGGAAGAACCTTGTATTTTGCTTCAACCCGACGAGGATCAATAGGCGGTACAGATTTGTATGCAGCCACCATGAACAGGCGAGGGCAATGGAGTAACGTGAGAAATCTGGGGCCAAAAATCAATACCGTTGGCAACGAAATGTTTCCGTTTCAGTCAAGCGATGGTTCGCTATACTTTTCTTCAGACGGCCTTCCTGGATTAGGAGGACTGGATATATTTGTGTCAAGAAGAGAAGAAGGACAAATGGTTGTCGAAAATCTTGGGTCTCCAATCAACACATCGAGTGATGATTTTGGTATGTTTCTATATACGCCGGACAAGGGATTTTTTACATCAAACAGAGAAGGCGGATCTGGTGATGATGATATTTATACGTTTATAAATAATGATCCTAACCTGAAAATTGTCAATTATTACCTAACCGGAACCACCAATACAATTGATGAAGAAGGAAATGAGAAAATACTCCCAAATACTTCAGTTTTGCTTTATGGCGCAAATGATGAATTGATCAACGAAGCACTGACCGGCAGAGATGGAAAATTCCTTTTCAGGGTATATCCTGAGGAAGATTATAAATTAATGGGAGAAAAACCAGATTATTTTACTTCCAGAGCACTGTTTTCCACGAAAGGTAAGACCATCCCAAAAGACCAGCTTAACAAATTGGAAACGAACAAAGTTTTTGAGACTAAAATTGTCTTGGATCAAATTGTGCTCGATAAGTCAATCGTTTTGGAAAATATATACTATGATTTGGATAAGGCTGATATCAGACCTGATGCAGCTTTAGAGCTGGATAAATTGGTGACGATTTTAGCAGATAATCCAGAGATTAAAATTGAATTGAGCTCGCATACTGATAGTAGACAAACTGCGGCATACAATGATGACCTTTCGAAAAGAAGGGCTCAATCCGCGGTCAATTATATTGTTTCAAAAGGAATTGACGCCAGCAGAATTATTGCAAAGGGCTACGGTGAATCACAATTGATTATAACAGATGATGAAATCAATAAGCTGCCTACTGAGGAGGAAAAAGAAGCTGCGCACCAACGTAACAGAAGAACTGAGTTTAAGGTAACTGAATACAATAAGGCAGCGGAGCCTGAAGATGAAGAAATTAATTCGGAGGAAGTTATACAAGAAATACAGGTAGAAGAACGAACTGAACCTGCTGGAACAGATTTGGAAGATAAAATAGATTGGGATAATTAATCGGTTTTATTGTCTAATCAGCTCAAAATATTGTTCATTATTATCTAATTTTGGCCTCCTTTTGAGAGGCCATTTTTATTAAATCAATCCCTGATATGGACGAAAGATATATGCAAAGGGGCGTTTCTGCCAGTAAAGAAGATGTACATAATGCCATCAAGAATATTGATAAAGGACTTTTCCCTCAGGCATTTTGTAAAATCGTGCCTGATCTTCTGGGTGGCGATCCTGATTATTGCAATATCATGCATGCTGATGGTGCTGGAACAAAGTCATCCTTAGCCTATATCTATTGGAAGGAAACTGGTGATATTTCTGTTTGGCGAGGTATCGCACAGGATGCCATTATAATGAATATTGACGATCTGGCATGTGTAGGAGCACTTGACAAGGTATTGTATTCCTCTACGATTGGAAGAAATCAAAAAGTAATTCCAGGCGAAGTGATCGCAGAAATCATCAACGGTGCCGAAGAGGTTCTTCAAATGCTTCGTGATCATGGAGTTTCTATTGTTAGCACCGGTGGCGAGACCGCAGACGTAGGCGATCTCGTCCGGACAATTATTGTGGACAGCACAGTCACCGCGAGGATGAAAAGAAGTGATGTATTCACCAATAGCAATATCACAGCGGGAGATGTAATCGTCGGACTAGCTTCCTACGGGAAATCGAACTATGAAAACGAATACAATGGTGGTATGGGTAGTAACGGCCTTACTTCAGCACGCCATGATGTGTTTTCGCATTATTATGCAGAAAAATATCCCGAAAGCTATGAACCTTCCATTCCAGAAGCATTGATTTATTCCGGGAAGTACAAATTGACTGATACTATACCCAATGTACCGTTAAATATGGGAAAATTGGTCTTGTCTCCAACAAGGACTTATGCTCCTGTTATTAAAAACCTAATCCAAGATTTAGGTAAAAATGTTCATGGGATGATCCATTGCAGTGGAGGAGCGCAGACAAAAATTCTTCATTTTGTTCAAAACCTGCATGTAATTAAAAATGACCTGTTTGATATCCCACCCCTTTTTAAAATAATTCAGGAGGAAAGCGGTACGGACTGGAAAGAAATGTACAAGGTATTTAATATGGGTCACCGAATGGAAATTTATCTGCCAGAGGCATTTGCCAATGAGGTCATTGCTATTTCAAATTCGTTTGGAATTGAGGCCCAAATTATTGGCCGGGTTGAACCATTGGCATCTGGGAAAAAGCTAACGATTTCGAGTCCGTTTGGAGAATTTCAATACCATTAATTTCCCCCATTGGTTTTAGCATTTATCATATTCAAAATGGCTGAAGAACCATAGCCATCATAGGCATTGTAGAAGCCGGAAAGAATTCTGTGAGCGAGATGTCCCAGGATGAGTTCATC
>JAHEMV010000269.1 GCA_024643455.1 Cytophagales bacterium | reverse complement strand
ATGTTGCCAACGAAATAGTGAACAGGAAAAGAAAAATTACCTTTATCATTTTATTACCTTTCAAATGCTCCTTCCAATAATCCGGTGCTTTCCACAGATGATTTTCCGCTTATTAAACTTACTTGTCCCTGTACTCCGGCATCAGCCGATAAATCACTTATTCCCACACCGGCCATACTGCCCCCATCAATAACATCGGTGCCTGCACTTACACCAGCATTTACTTTTACCACAACATCTTTTAGTCCATTTCTGTCAAACTCAGCACCAACGGCCACTCCTGCCGAAGCTTCTGCTTTTAATGGTCCATTTTTGATACCCGCACCAACACTAACGCCCACTTCTACTGAGCAGCTCATAAATTGATCGTTAAATGTTTCTTTGTCCATATCCTGCTTTAGCCCCAGCTTTATAAACTTTAAATCCAACTCGGTGGTCATTCTACTGCAATCGGTTCTGATGGTTCCTACTGGTGTTGAAAACTGACTATGATAAACGCAATGCACATCATCAAACTCGGCAAGTTTGCCACCAGTTTTAAGAGGTGGTTTTGGTTGACATTTATACTGGGTTATTGATTCAAAAGAAATATCTGAAATTGCCCCTAACCAGGTAATCTCATAGGTAAGTTTAGTTACTTCAAACTGTTCGGGCCATTGGATAAACTGATACCAATAGACTTCTTCATTTAATCTTCGTTTGGTGATGTCTAAATAGGTTTCCCATTTTTTCTGCAAGCCCGGATTGTAAGCTGATAAAAAGGCATCGGCTACCGCTTTCTTTTGCGGACAAAAGTCTTTGTTGGGCAGTCCTTCCCCGGTTTGTTCTAAATCTGCTTCATTGAGTATTTCAATTTGCTCTTCATATTTTTCTTTTAGGGGCGCTAACGACTGTATATGTGCTGCCATATCTTCTAAAGCTTTTTTTACGCGAAATTCGTAGCCATCATTTCCTTCCATAATTTCTTTTAATTTAAGGCTTGCTGTAGGTGCATATAATGGAACAAGATCCAGACTGCCGGTGACATAGCCACTATTTATAGAGTTTTTTACTATAGCTATATTTTCATTTTTGCGCTGTTCATACGCCACCTTCATTACCTGTTCGGCTTTTACCAGTTTACTATTAAGGATTTGACTTTGCAATTCACAATCATCCTTAAACTTTTTCCATAATTTTTCTAACGCAATTGATTCGTCCACTGAACCAGGCAAGTCGGGATGCTCGAACGATGATAAATTCAGCGGATTAGGGTTTGGTTTAAAAGGGAAGCGGATATCCTTGCCTTCTATCTCATGTCCCATTTTTCTAAGCCTGTCTTCCTTCTCCTTTGAGTAGGCATGTTTAATGGATTTTCTTACACATTCCACAGCAGCTGACGTATTGCCTTTACTCTCTTCAATAAAAGATTTGGTGAAATTTGCCTGAGGGTGGTAAGCATAAATATGAATCGTACTATCTAAATAATTGGTCGCCTTATCAATATCTCCCAGGCCAAACCATGCCTGGCCAAGGTTGTTGAGTATAGTACTGTTTTTTGGAAACTGCCTGTTTATTTTTTCAAAAATTGGGATAGACAGTTGTTCTGCCCCACTCATCGATAGCATTGATGCATAATTATTTAGATTGTCTACATTAGTCGGATTATCCAGGCAGGCTTTTCCCATCACGTAAAGTGCTAATTCAGCCTTCCCCAACATCCATAGACTGGCAGCAGTATTGCCTGTGGCAACGGGAGAATTGTATTGTGCTTTTATTAGTTGATAAATTTCTTCTCCTTTTGTCTTGGATGCTGGTTTTAACTGCGCTACAACGCTGTTATGTACTGTTGATAAATATGAAGGCAAAGCTGTATTAGTTAATGGTGCTTTTGAAATGCTTCCAATCCTTGCCAGGTCTTTATTTGGCACAATCCTGTTTTCATCTTCAAATGCTTTTTGTAATTGAGCATCACTTACACCGGAAACACTGTTCCCGACATTATTCATATCAGGCATCTTTATACCCATGTCCTCCATCATTTTTTTATCTTCCGGGCTCAAATTATCCAGTTCTTTCTGAGCCTCTTTCATCATATCCTGCATTTCCTGTTGAGTTGGAGTTGCATCGCCAGTCTTTTGCTTGGGCTTGGATTGTGAAAATGCAATGGAAATGGACAGTATAAATACAGTGAGGATAAGGAAATTTTTCATTTATAAAATTTTAGAAGCCTTAAAAATAGTTTTCATTTTATTTCTTAATATATTCAATCCAATTGCTGAGCCTTGTATCGGCAATGGTTGTATAGGCAGCAAATATGCCGCTGGATTTGAATCTGGAATCGAGTTGTGGACACATACCAAACACTATATAACTTGCATTTTTAGACATTACCGGCTGACCGATTAAGCAGCCATCATTGCCAGTAGTAACGGCTCGTGTTTCCCCAGTTACACGATTATGAATAAAGAAATTGTAGTACGGTGCCCCCAGATTAGTGGACTTTGAATTAAAAGCGATCCAATTCCCATCATAACTTAGGGCTACCTTTTCTCCCTGCCCAATCGGGCTATCGCCATTTCCTTCTATTCCTTTTGTATCTATGCTTGCTCGTGTTACTGTATCCTTTTCTGAATCATAGATAAAAACATCTTGAAATCCATTGGTATCGTTAGGCACCACATTGGTGGCAGTGGTGACGTAGGCTACGTAAAGGCCATTTCCTGAAATGGAGGGTTTTACATCGCGGGTGGCACTTTCATCACCCTGGTTCCGTTCAGCTTTGTTGTAGGTGAGACTTATGCGTTTAAGTGGTTTATTTTTAGAATAGAGAAAAATATCCCAGAAGTCATTTTTATCTCCAGGTACAAGATTGGGTGAGGCTGAATGAAACGCAATTCTTGTACTATCGCCACCTACCAGGCTTATAGATGGTCTTGAGCCACCTGCCGCTTTTTTTGTTTTGTAATCCAAACTGATCAATTTTTGCTCGCGAGTAATCAGATTACGCCAATAAACATTAACCATTGAACTGGCATCTACTCCAGGAACCAGGTTAGTGGCTGATGAAGTATACGCAATTTCACCAGTTGAAAGAGATGGCTCAAAACTTTCCCCGTTGGCCTCAGCACCGTTTGGCCCTAGGCTAACACGCTCTATTTTACCGGTAGAACTATCCCAAATAAAAACATCCTTAAATCCGTTTTTATCACCTTCAACAAGATTAGTAGCGTTCGACTCAAAAGCAACGGTACGCCCGTCTATCGACATGGATGGAGCAAAACTATCACCGTTCCCCTCTTCACCTGTTATTGTCATCGTTATCGGTTTTGTTATTCCCTTGTTGCGGTCACACCAAAATATTTGGCGATATTTTCCGGAAGTGCCGCAAAAATTAGCGCTATTCGAAACGAAAGCTATGTATCTTCCTTCTTCGCCATCACTACCTGCAACCACTGGCATTGAGCTTTCATAGTACGTACTGAAAGTGGCATCTTTAGTGCTGCGACTGGCCAGGTCGTATTTGTAGTCACATTCAATCGTTATACTTTTTCCTTTCATGGGCATTATACCCTGACTCCCTGTTATTCTGCAAGCCATACCGGCAGGTGAGGTCTTGATCGAGACGCTGTATTTCGCCCCATCAACAAGTGTTTTGGGAAACTTAAAATCCGTGTAGCCAGTAGTATCCTTTTTTGTGACCACCGTAAGGTTGTCGGTATTGTTGTTCAACAGTACAATTGTTGCGCCAGGAGGTGCTATAAAAAATCCTGTAACAGCTGTTCCGGTTTGTGCATTGGCCTGAACGGTTAAAATACATAATAGCAATAGCTTAGTTATTTTTTTCATGACTTTAATCTATAATAGTATGGCTCATTGGAGGAATCATCCGGAAGTTATTTACGATCAATACATCATGGTTTAATAGAGGAAGTAGTAGGTATAAACTTTCCGTCTGCTTTGCACTCAAGGTTATGGTTAAAACCGTCAAGAAAACCGGAAGCATTATTGAATGTTAGCGATTTACTAATTTGCCCGCCATCCTGGCTTTCAAATAGCAAGACCATGCTCACACCTTCAATTTTCCATGCATCAGTCAATAAATTTGGAAAGTAAACTATACTCAAGGAAAACCCGCCATTCTGAAAGCATTCCAGAGTCCACGATTCGGGGTTTCCTCTATTATTTTTTTCCAATCCGATTTCAGTAGTTGAATTGATTTTCATCTCATTTCTGAGATTTCCCATTTGCTGTTCCATGCACAAACCGCAATTCGTTGCCCTAAGCCACATAGTTACTTCAGAAGGAAACTCCTTGTTATCTGCTCCAGTTTTTATGCTCACACGAGTGGAGATCAGCTTATATGCACTGGGTGCCGGGGCGGTCTCTGTTCCGGGCACAGTAGATTTATTAACAGGTGCGGGCGCAGGTGCAGGGGCTGACTCTGGTGCTGGCGCTAGCGGCACCTCCCCAACAATTTTTTGATTGGTGGTTCTTGTCGATTTAGTGTAGGTTTTTATTTGCGCTAAAAGGAGGGTGGAGATACATAAAAAGGACAACAGGAATAGTGATTTTTTCATGGCTTTTAATTTCTTTAAGTTCATAAATCGATAAATCGATACTTAGTAAAAGTCCGACATAAACCAAACCGAAACAATCCTAGAAAAACAGGATATTTTATTATGATTGAAAAATCATGGAAAAAGAGGATTAGCCGAATTGATCTTTATTTAAGAATGAAAATGGATTATGAAACATACTTTTCATACCCGGAAATAATGAATTTTCCGGTTAAAGACATGAATCCTTTTTCCATGACAATTTCACTCTGCAACCACCTCTAATAGCCGGTAATACATTCCATTTATAATCCAGGGGCGTATGCACACCCAGTATTTTTGCTTTCCAAAAACTGATTCCTTTGTTTTTATTGATAGCGGTTTCGGATATTTGTATTTCGGCAACTGTTTTATTTTCACTGGCTATCAACGAATTATTCTGGATGAATAAAAGTGTTTCTGTATTATTGGTAAGGGGTACGCCTATTTGTTTCCACCAGGTTACAGTTCTGTTATTGGTTTGCCCGAACTCAAGTCTGAATTCCACTTTATCAGCAGGTACTACACCATATTCTACTGAAAAGGAAATCTCATCACAATCGTCGTTGGTTTTTAGTGTACCACTCGCGTTAGGTGGCAATTGGGGAAATGGATAGAATAGCGTTGCATATTGTTTATCCATGGCTGAAAAATCTGTATTAAAAGGTACGCTGCTTCCATCCGTAGTTAACTCAGCAGGAATTGGATAATGCATAATAGATAACCTGTCGTAACTTGAATAATTTGTTTTTGACGTAGAATATTTCGCAAAAACGTTATTATCAACATCTGTTCTGCTCCAGCTGTCGGGAGGCTGGGCGTAAAATGCATAAACTTTTTCCTTGTCCCAGGGTATACCGGCTGAAGGAGACATATGTTCATGAATAAAACCAAGAGCATGCCCAAATTCATGGAGGATCACCCTTCTTGCCAAACTATTATCCGCGACGGTTGCCAACCAGCCAAAATTCATGGTTAACGTATTCGCCGGAGCTGTCAAAGCTTCACGGCCTATTACAGAATACGATCCTCCTGGTTTAAATCCCACTTTGATTACCGCATTAGTAATGTTGGGTACAAATTCGAATTTAATATTGGCGTACTTTTCCCATTCTTTTGCATACAATTTTACCTCATCCATGAGAGTCAGACTTCCACCTACGATATCAAAACCAACCTTTATTGTTTCACCGGGTTCCCACATAAAATCGGTAATTGCGGCTAGCGGTTGCCTTTGATAGGCTACTTTGCTGATGTTCCCATTTTCATCTATTCTATATATTGTATAAGAATTTGTGGCTGCCCTAAGTGGAAGCGGGCTGCTGGAAGGTGTTAAATCAATACAGGTCTTTACATTGCTAATATCAAATGCAGTGTTTTGTAATACTGTGTTTTTAAGTGGTTTTGTTTGACTGTTTAATAAAACAGGATTAGCTGTCGGCTTGTTAATTTCAGCTTTGTTTATTTTATCTAATTGTGCCATGGATGATAGGCTGATTATTAAAGCTGGTAATACAATAAATATCCTTTTCATATTATTTGGTTTTAAAATATTAAGCTTTCTTTTTAGAAATGCTTTCGTCTAAAATATTTATTCCTACTAATGCCTCTTGGATAAGTTCTTGAACAGAATTAGTACTGAAATATCTTTCGCATTTCATCGCTAAGAAATATGCATCAAAGGTTTTAGGTCTGTCTTTAATATCAGAAAAATAAATTTGCCAAAGGCTCTTATCAGCATAATTGGGATTATTGATAAAACCATCAACTACCTCCTTTCCCGATATATTTAATACTTAAATAACCAGTCTTAAATTTCTACTCTTCACAGATATTCCATCGGATATTGTTGATTTCAGAAACTGACCAGTTGGCAGAAAACAATATTCCCGTAGCTCCTGCAAAGGATTTAAAAAAAGAGTTACCAATATCTTTTTTACTAAGGATATAATCCTCTGTGATTGTTTTATAAACCGTTTTACCGACGCCGCATATTATGGGGGATCCGGCAAAAACGTATTCAGTGGTATTGCTCGTTTGGACACTTGCTTCAGCTGAGCCTAACCCTAAGATTGATATAGCCGTTGCTTCCAGTTTTACATCATAGGTGACACTAACATGAAGTTTTTTGTCATCATCGGGGAATGTGCCCGGGATTATTATATTGTTTTTCAGGAGTCCTCTTAAAAACCCAGATCCAGCAACGACTCCCCAGGCAGATGTTTTAATAAAACAATTGCCGTAGGATCCGGCTTTCCCACTGATTAAACCTGAAGTACCTGTAATTTCGCCTGACGCAATACTACATACATCCAAACAAATATTTTCTCGTGAAGGGGGAGGAGCGGACTCCGGCTTAGATGCAGAATTGATTGTTTTAGTAATTGTGAAATTTAAGAATAACTCAAACTTAATCAGATTGCCAGTTGATTCAGTGAAAATATTTTTGATCTTCTGTTGGTATGATTTTTCATCTACATCCATTTTCGCCCATATTTCTTTGAAATACGGGGTGTATTTTTCAAGAAGTTGAGTGGATTGACTTCGTTTTTTTTTCGGATCTGAAATTTTATTTAGTTGATCTAATTCATCTCGATACGCTTTGTAAAGACCCGAATTATCTTCACTTAATCTTTTTTCAAACTCTTCATTTATCGGTTTGACC